>DYIH01000147.1 GCA_020723785.1 Thermaerobacter marianensis | reverse complement strand
TCCGCCCGCCGGTCGCGCGCGCCCTCCTCCCAGCGGCCCGCCACGCCTTCCTCCCAACGCGGACGCTGGGCCGCGCCGGCCGCGGCCGCGGCCTGGCCCTCGGTTCCGGCGGAGCGGCCCTCCCTGGGGGACAACTCCCGCAGGAGCTTGGCCGCCATGGCCCCGGAGATGGGCGCTTCGCCCTGGGCCGCGCCGCGGATGCTGTTGATCAGCACCTCGGGCTGCAGGTCCTTGAGCAGGTAGCCCTGGGCGCCCCGCTTGATGGCCTCGAAGAGGTTCTCGTCGTCATCCGAATAGGTCAGCATGACGATCCTGACATAGGGCATCTCCTTCTTGATCAGGTCGATGGCCGTGAGGCCGTCGCAGCGCGGCATGCTGATGTCCATCAGCACGACGTCCGGCATCAGCTCCTCGGCCTTTTCCAGGGCCTCGAAGCCGTCGCCGGCCTCGCCGACCACCTGGATGTCGTCCTGCGTCGCCAGCAGCCCCGCGATCCCCTTGCGCACCAGCACGTGGTCGTCAACCAGCAGCACCCGAATCTGTTCCATCCTTCGATCCCTCCTGTCGCACCGTGCGGCAGCTCGCGATACCACCCCGTCCGGTTTCCGTCCCGCCACCCCCGCACCTCCCCCTTCAGATCCCTCCCGGCGCGGCTATCCCCCCATTCGCCCTACGCCGGCTGCTTCCACCGCCGCAGGGGCACCATCAGGCGCACCCGCGTGCCCCGGCCGGGAGCGGACTCGATCTCCAGGGTGCCGCCGACCGCCTGGCTCCGTTCCTGCATGATCCGCAGGCCGAAGTGCTGGCCCAGCTCCGGTGTGTGATCCAGGCGGAATCCCCGGCCGTTGTCGGTCACCGTCACCTCCAGGACCCCGTCGTGCTGGGTGATGTGCACCACGGCCCTGGTCGCCCCCGAATGTTTGCGGATGTTGGCCAGCGCCTCCTGGACGACCCTCAGGATCTGCACCTCCGCCTCGAAGGGCAGCTTGATCCTGCCCTGGCCGTCCGTCTTGAGCTCCGTCTCCATGCCGCCCTGGCGGCCCAGTTGGTACAGGGCCTTGCCGACCTGGCTGACGAAGTCCCCCTCGGAAGGCCGCTGGCGCAGGTTGAAGATGGCCGTACGCACCTCCTGGTGGGCCTGGGTCAGCATTTCGCGGGTCTCGGCCAGCTTGGCCAGGGCCTCGCCCGCCTTGCCCTTGTGCAGGAGCTGCTCCATGGTGGCCACCATGGCGGAAAGGTAGGTAAGGGTCTGGCCGAAGCCGTCGTGCATCTCCTTGGCCAGCCGCTCCCGTTCCTCCAGGATGGCCTGGCCCTGGCCCCGCTTATAGAGCTCGTGGTTTTCGAGGGCCACGGCGGCCTGCGTCGCCACGCTGGAAAGGAAGAGGATGTCGGCGTCCGTCAGGCGCGGCGAGAACCAGGAACCGACCAACAGCACCCCCACGGGTCGGCCGCGCAGGAGCACGGGCACCGCCGCCAGGGCGCAACAGGGGTGGGCTCTGATCGCCGGACGTCCTGAAGCAAGGGCCTCGCGCGCCAGCGCTTCCGGGACATCCATCGACGATTCGGGCGGCCGCTCCCCCGCATCGACCTCGAGGATCCGCCAGTCGAGGTCGCCCATCCCCTCGTTGGCGAAAGCCCAACCGACCAGGTCCGCCCGGAGGATGTCCTTGATCTTGCGCAGAACCGACTTGAGGTTTTCCTCCAGTTCGCCGAGGGACGCCAGTTCCAGCCCGATGTCGTACAGGCCGCCAGCCTGCAGGCGCCGGCGCTCCACCTCGCTCTCGAGGGACTTCACCACCCGCACGTCGCGCATGATCAGGGCCACCTGGGTACCGCCCTCCGGGGCCGGGATCGCGGCGGCGCTGCCGGTCACCGGGATGCCGCCGTCGGGACCGGCGACAGTGGCCTCGAAATTGGGGAGCTGGCCGCGCTCCTGCACCTCCCGCCACCAAAGGGGCACCCCGTCTGGACCGCTGTCGGCGAAGATGCGGTCGAAACGCACCTCCCCGTTGCGCACCGCCTCCTCCGTGTTGCCCGTCAGGCGGCAGGCGACCGGGTTCATGGTCACCACCCGTCCGGCCTCGTCGATGAGGATGATGGCGTTTGACGTGTGGAGGAAGATCCGCTCGATGCGCTGGCGCTCCCTGTCCAGCATGCACTGCATGCGGGCGATCAGCCTGAACACCAGTTCCGAAAAGACATACGCCCCAACCAGCGTTGACAGCGTGACGACGACGGTCACCTGATACCGGGACAGGGCGCCGATGAGGAAGGAGTCGCGGAAGATTTCCGCCACGACGACATAGACGACCGGAGCCAGGATGGTGACGGTCTTCAGCTTGGGCAGATCGCGCGGCACCATGGCACCGCCTCCCCCAACGGAAACGAATCATTAAGACGTTCGCCGTTTACATACCTATTCCTTTCGTATCGTCGTATCGCGACCCGGCGCGCCGCGGCCCCAGATCCATATTACAATACAGGACGACACGCTGAGGATAACGGCGATGGTTCCGATCAAGGTGACCGCTTCCGGCACCGGCAAAGTCGGGTGAAAACCGCGAACGTAATCCATATAGTCGTTGAAGACGAGCCAGGCCAACGCCGCCAGGGGCCAGGGCCGGACGGGGCGGTAGAAGCGTCCGAAGATCGCCGCCTCCAAGGCCATGCCGAGGTGGGACAGGCTCAGGTGGACGCTTTCGAACGTCACCCCGCCGCCCGCCGACCAGTAATACGCCCACACCGCCGGCGTCCACAGGCCGTATTTGATGCTGGAGGCGTAGGCGAGGCTTTCCAGCAGGGGCAGGCGCCGGCCCCGGTCCACGGCCAGGAGGAACAGCGTGAAAAGCAGGGTCGAGCCCGGCGAATCGGGTACCAGCGGCCAGTAGAGCGGGGGCGTTTCCCTGAGCTGCCCGTGGTACCACCAAAACCCGTAGCCCGTTCCGAACAGGTTGACGGCGATGAGCAACCGCACCATGGCCCGGTTGCGCGGCAGGTCGAGAAGAAATGCGAGCGCCGTGGTCATACCGGGAGATTTGCGCCCGCGGCGCGACTTTCCTGCAGCGCTCAATAGCGATACATTATTTTACGATACATAGAAGCACGATTACAAAACACGCCCGCGACGAGGAGGCTTCCCGTTTTGAACGCAACCCGGCAACCGGACAGCTTGCGCACCCCGTTCCGCGTCCCCGCCGAGAAGCTGGCCGCCGTCTGCGACCCCGCCGTTTTCCAGTTCACCACCACGGAGGAGATCGCCCCGCTGGAACAGGGCATCATCGGCCAGGCGCGGGCGGTGCGGGCGCTGGAATTCGGCCTGCGGGTCAAGCACCCCGGCTACAACCTGTTCCTGACCGGCCCAGCGGGGACCGGCAAGAGCACCTACGTCCAGATTCGCGTGCCGCAGGTGGCGGCCGACGAGCCGACGCCCGGGGACTGGGTTTACGTCTTCAATTTCAACAACCCCGACCAGCCCAAGGCCCTCCACCTGCCCGCCGGCCGCGGCGCCAGGCTGCGCAAGGACATGGAGGAACTGATCGAAGACCTCAGGACGGAGATTCGGCGCATTTTCGACAGCGAGGAATGGGAGCGGCGCCGCGGGGAATTGGTGGACCGCTACGAAAAGACGATCAACTCGCACTGGGAAACCCTCGAGGATCAGGCGCAGGCGCACGGTTTCGCCGTCCAGCGCACGCCGACCGGGATCTTCACCATCCCCTTGGGGAGCAACGGGAAGCCTATCGCCCCCGAGGAGTTCGCCCGGCTGCCCGAGGAGGCCAAGGAAGCGCTGGCCGCCCGCAGCCGGGAACTGCAGGCGCTCGTGGCGGAGACGGTGCGCCGGGTCCGCAACCTGGAGAAGGAGGCGCGGGCCGGGCTGAAGGATCTGGAGCGGGAGACCGGACTCTATGCCGTCGGCCACCTGATCAGCCTGTCCAAGGAGCGGTACGCGGACCTGCCCCAGGTGTGCGATTACCTGGATCAAGTCCAGCAGGACGTGGTCGATCACCTGGACGAGTTCCGTGCCGACGGGGAAGACGAGCAGCCGGCACCCGTTCCGGGACTGCGGCACCCCTCCCGGGACGGCCTGACGCGCTACAGGGTCAACGTCCTGGTGGACAATTCGGAGACCAGGGGCGCGCCCGTCGTCTTCGAGGCCAACCCGACCTACTACAACCTTTTCGGCAAGATCGAATACCGGGGCGACTTCGGCACCCTGGTGACCGACTTCACCATGATCAAGGCAGGGGCCATCCATCAGGCCTACGGCGGCTACCTGGTCCTGCAGGCCAACGACCTCTTCGGCAACCCGCAGGCCTGGCCGGCCCTCAAGCGAGCCCTCAAGACAGGCCAGGCGCGCATCGAGAACCTGGGCGACCAGATGGGCATCGTGGCCACGGCGGGGCTCAGGCCCGAACCCCTGCCCGTCCTGACCAAGGTGATCATCATCGGCAACCCCTACCTGTACCAGCTGCTTTACACCTACGACGAGGACTTCCGCAAGTTCTTCAAGGTGCGGGTGGACTTCGACCGGGAGATGCCGCGCACCATCGAGAATATCCGCCTCTACGCCGCCTTCGCCAGCGGCTTCTGCCAGAAGGAGTGCGTGCGACCCCTGGCGCCTTCGGCCATGGCCCGTGTCGTCGACTTCAGCTCGCGCCTGGCCGGCGACCAGGGCAAGCTCTCCACGCTCTTCCACGACATCACCGAGGTCATCCTGGAAGCATCGTTCTG
>DYIH01000146.1 GCA_020723785.1 Thermaerobacter marianensis | reverse complement strand
ACCGGCTGGCGGACCTGGAGGTAACGTGGGCCTATCAGCACGGCGACTTCGCGCCCTGGAATTTGCGCCGAACTGAGCGCGGGTTGGTCTGCTTTGACTGGGAAGCGGCGCGCCCGGACGGGATACGGGAGCTGGACGAGATCCACTGGCACCACATGGTGGCCCGGACATTAGGCCGGCGCAGGCAGTTGGTGGACGGGCTAAAATCGATCTACCCGTTTTATGTTGCCTTACTATCTCAGAAAGACAACCAAGGGGCGGAAGGCCCATGAGGATATTAATCGGTGCCTATGCCTGCGAGCCGGGAAAGGGCTCGGAGCCCGGGGTGGGCTGGAACTGGGCCCGGGAGCTGGCCCGGCGCGGGCACGAGGTGTGGGTACTGACCCGCGCCAACAACCGCGCGGCCATCGAGAAGGCGGTGGCGGCGGAGGGTCTGGCCGACCTTCACCCTGTGTACTTTGATTTCCCCCGTTGGGCGCGTTTTTGGAAGCGGGGGCAGCGGGGGGTGCATGCCTACTATTACCTTTGGCAACTGGCGGCCGCGCGCCTTGTGCGGCGGATTTGCCGCGAACATCACTTCGATGTGGCGCACCACGTGACGTTCGTGAACTACTGGCAGCCGAGCGCCTTCGCCTTTGGCGACGTTCCATTCATCTGGGGGCCCGTGGGCGGTGGAGAAGAGGCACCCGCGGCCTTCTGGCGTGATTTCTCCCTGCGCGGTCGCATGTATGAGGCGGCGCGGGAACTCATCCGCAGGAGGGGGGAGTTAGATCCCCTGGTGAAGATTGCAGCACGGAGGGCGGCCATGGCCTTCGCCACCACCGGGGAGACGGCGACGCGCCTGCGCTCCCTGGGGGCGCGCGAGGCCAGGGTCATATCACAGGTCGGTTTGCTGGAGGAGGAGCGGGAAAACCTCGCCCGGCTGCCGGAGGCCCCCTCTCTTCCGTTCCGGTTTGTCAGCCTGGGAAGGCTCTTGCATTGGAAGGGCTATCACCTCGCGGTGCGGGCCTTTGCCCGGGTGGCCATGGTACGTCCTGAAGCGGAATACTGGGTGGTGGGCGATGGTCCAGAGCGGCAGCGCCTTGAGACACTGGCCGGGGAGTTTGGGATCGGCGGGAGGGTGCGGTTCTGGGGGAGCCTTCCCCGGCCGCAGGCCCTAAAGCTTTTGGGCCAGAGCCATGCCTTGGTCCACCCCAGCCTGCACGACTCCGGCGGTTGGGTGTGCGTGGAGGCCATGGCGGCGGGACGGCCGGTGGTCTGTCTGGACCTGGGCGGTCCTGCGGTGCAGGTGACGGAAGAGACAGGTTTCAAGGTGCCGGCTCGGGAACCCGAGGAGGCCGTGGCGGGTTTGGCCGACGCCATGCTGCGGCTCGCGGGCGATCGCGCCTTGCTGCGACGGATGGGCGAGGCGGGTCGGCGCCGGGTGGCGACCGACTTTGCCTGGGAGCGGCGTGTGGCCGAGATGGAAGAGGTCTACCGGGCTGCGGCTCAAGATCGGGCAGAGGAGCCTGGCAACGCAGAGGGGCGGTGCTTAAAGTATGAGGTGCGGACTCCGCCTTACAGTTGAGGGCCGGGTTTTGATCAGCCTATGCAAGGCGTTTCTCAAGTGGTGGCATAGCGAACGCCCCCTTGCTCCGTGTCTCCGGTTTGGGCCTGCATGGTGGATCTGGCGTTCCGGCATCAGCTTTATTTCTCAAACATGGATTGCGAATTGCTCCAGGGATCGCCCTGGGCATCCCTTAGGTTGGCGACCATTTGGGGGCAGTTTTGATGAGGTTTGATCGGACATGGTTCCCGCGACAGCCGGAGGCAGAGCTGGTCCTTCTCCTCGGGCGGCCGGTTGCTGACCAAGAGGTGGTTTCTCAGGCCCGGCGGCTGGCCGACCAAGCGGCCTGGGACCGCTTCCTGGCCCTCGTCTTTGCCCATCAGATTTATCCGATTGTCGAGCGGAACCTTGCGCTAATGGGCGATTCGGTTCCCCGGTCTGTCCGCTTGGAACTGCTGGCGGCAAGGCAGCTCAACGACCTGCGCGCGGCCCGCCTGGAAGCGGCGCAGGCGCGGTTGCTGAATGCCTTGCGGCATCACGGGATAGCCGCCGCCGCATGGAAAGGACCTGCTTTGGCCAAGCGCCTTTTTGGCGATCCGGCGAACCGACACTCCGAGGACCTGGACATCCTCGTGCTCAGGGAACGGTGGGAAGAGGCCCGGGATGTATTGCGGTCCCTGGGCTACCGCCCTGTGGAATCGGTCGGCCCAAACGAGCGCCGTTACGCCATTTCATTTATCGGCACCGACCCCGGCGGCCATGGCAAGGAAGTCCACGTGGAATTGCATTATGACGCGGATCTTCCCTATCTGGGCTATCGCCTGGGCGGCGTGCTGAATGAGGTCTTGCACTATGGTGGAGAGCGGACCGCGCCGGAGGCCGAACTCATCCTGCTGGCGGTCCACGCCGTGAGGCACAGGGATCTGGCCCTCAAGTGGCTCGTGGACATCGACACGTTCGTTAGGCGGATCCCCTTGGATTGGGACCGGCTGGTATCTCTGGCGGAGGAGAGTCGGACGTCCAAAGCCGTGCTGGCCGTTCTGTCCGCGAGCCGCACCTTTTATGGTACGCCGTTCCCGTCACCCGGACCCTCAGGGACGGTTCCCCTGGCGGGCTTTGGCGCATTGCACACGGAGCCGGCACGGGCGGACAGGATTCCCGACCTGTGGTTCATCCCGGGGATCGCCAACCCGCCCCTCTGGCGGATTTGGCTGGCCAAGGCTTCATTGGTGGAGGGGGGATGGCCTCTCCGCCTGGCCCTTCTTTGGCGGCGCTTGGCCAACCCGCCGGCCGAGGGCGACGAGGACTCGCCGCGTCTGCCACCGTCGCTGGCTTGGTTATATCCTGTGGTCAGGATCGGGCGTGAGCGGAACCGGCGGGCCGCGTATCGAGCCGCGGTGGAAACGCCGATCCGGACCGTAGGGGGGCGGGGGCGATGAAGCTCTTCCCGCGGGTGCTGATCGTCCATAATCGTTACAAGTTTCGTGGCGGCGAGGACGTTGTAGTGGAGATGGAAGCGGAACTGCTGCGCTCACGGGGCCATGAGGTGCTTCTTTATGAACGGTCGAACGAGGAGATGGATGCCTGGCCCGCCGGGCGCAAAGCGCTCTTGCCCCTCCTGTCGGTCTGGTCTCCGGAGGCGGTCCGGGATTTGCGGGCGGTCCTCGCCGATTTCCGGCCCGACGTGGTTCATGTCCACAACGTGTTCACCCTCATCTCGCCTGCCGTTTACGCGGTGTGTGCCCAGATGAGGGTGCCGGTGGTGCAGACCCTGCACAACTTCCGGTTGCTCTGCCCCGGCGCCATGTTATTCCGGGATGGCAAGCCGTGTGAGGACTGCCTGCACAGCCGTTTCGCGTGGCGGGGCATCTGGCACCGATGCTACCGCGGTTCACTGGGCGCCAGCGCGGCGGTGGCAGGGTCGGTCTGTTGGCACGGGTTGCGGGGGACCTGGCGGTCCGTGTCGGCCTACATCTGTCTGACGGAGTTCCAGCGGCGGAAGTTCATCGCCGCGGGGTGGCCGGCGGAAAAGCTCGTGGTCAAGCCTAACTTCGTCCACCCCGATCCGGGGCCGCGGCCACCAGGGGAAAAAGGGGGGTACTTCCTCTTCGTCGGTCGCCTCTCGCCGGAAAAGGGTGTGGACGTCCTGTTACGGGCATGGGAACGGCCTGAACTCGCCGGGGTGCCCCTCAAGGTCTGCGGGGACGGTCCCTTGGCGGAGCCTGTGGCGGCCGCGACCCGGCAAGGGTTGGTGGAGCACCTGGGGGCCTTACCTCGGCAAAAGGTGCACCGGCTGATGTGCGGGGCACGGGCCTTGGTTCTCCCCACGTTATGGTATGAGGGCTTCCCGATGGTCATCGCCGAGGCCTTCGCCGCCGGCTTGCCGGTGATCGCCAGTGACCTGGGGGCGGCGGCGGAACTCGTGGGGGATGGCCGCAACGGGCTGCAGTTCCGTCCCAGGGATCCGGGTCACCTGGCGGCCAAGGTGCGCTTCGCCTGGGACCACACGGACGAGATGTCGGCCATGGGCCGGGCTGCCCGGTTAGACTACGAGAATCTCTTTACCGCCGAGCCCAATTACAAGCGGTTGATGGCCATCTATGATAGGGCGATGGGGAAGGAGGCCGAGCGATTTGCCGGCGTTATCTCTTGATCAGCCGGGAGTGGACGAGCAGGGGGTCAATCTCCCACTACCGGCGGACCTGTTCGGTGTTCGGGTTCATCCTGTCAGTATGCAGGCGGCCGCGGAGCGGGTTTTTCGTTGGGCCGCGGCGCGTGAGTCCCGCAGCGTGGTCATTGCCAACGTCCACGTGCTGATGATGGCCCGAGACAACCCGGGCTACCGCCCCGGGGTCAACAACGCCGACCTGGTCGTGCCCGACGGAATGCCGCTGGTGTGGGCCCTCCGGCAACGGGGTCTGGCGGCGGAGCGGGTGGTGGGCGCCGACCTGACCCTCCGCCTGTGCGCCATGGCGGCCGAGAGCCGTATGCCGGTATATTTCTATGGGAGTACGCCGGATGTCCTGGATCGCCTCGCCACGGAGCTGCGGCGGCGCTGGCCGGACCTCCGCCTGGAGACCTGCAGCCCTCCATTCCGCTCGTTAACGGCGGAGGAGGATGCGGCCACCGTCCAGCGGATCAACGGCTCGGGCGCCGGTCTGATCTTCGTCGGGCTGGGCGCGCCCAAGCAGGAGCAGTGGATGGCGG
>DYIH01000145.1:3993-4787 GCA_020723785.1 Thermaerobacter marianensis | reverse complement strand
TCCCGCAGGTAGACGGTGGCAACCTCGCTGTTGGGCACCTCGATACCCATCGCCGCCTTGCCCGGGATCGGCGCCACGATACGCACGCCGGGCGCGGCCAGGCTGAGGGCGATGTCGTCGGCCAGGCTGGCGATGCGCGCCACCTTCACCCCCGGCCCCGGCTGCACCTCGAAGCGGGTCACCGCCGGCCCCTGCTGGGTGTCCACCACCCGCGCATCGACGCCGAAGCTGCGCAACGTCTCCTCCAGGATCCGGCGCTTGCGGTCCAGGTCGCGCCCACCGCCGCCTCCACCCCGCCCGCCGTGACGGCTCAACAGCGTGACGGGCGGCAGTTGGTAGAGGGCATCGGTGTCCAGGGACACCTGGGTGAACGGCCCGCCGCCGGGCCTGTCTCCAGGCGGGGACACGGCCTCCGGAGCAGTGGCGGCCGTGGCCGGCGGGGGTATCGTGTTCGGGCCGGGGTTGGTGGCCGGCGCGGGGGCCGGAGAGTCCCGTCCGTTTTCGGACAGCGCTGTACCGGGTTCCGGCTGGGGTGGCGCCGGTTCGCCGGCCCATGCGTCTTCATCCGTTGCCTGGGCCGGCGGCTCGGCCGCTCCGGTCAATTCGTCGGCGATGTCGGCGGGCGCCGGCCAAGGCGCATCCCCCGACGCGCCGGACTCACCCCGCCCTTCCCGGGCAGGATGCGCATCGCCCCCTGCCCGGACCGGCGCCGGGCGTACCGTTACAGCCCGCCGCAGGAAAGCGGCGGCCGCTTTGACGACGGCTGCCACGGAAACGTCGGCCAGCAGCAGAAG
>DYIH01000145.1:2383-3983 GCA_020723785.1 Thermaerobacter marianensis | reverse complement strand
GCGAGGCCGCCGCGGAGGTATACAGCAACAGGGTGCGTCCGGAGGGGCCGAAGGCCCGCGCCAGGGCGGTATTGAGGGCCGCGCCCACAAGGCCGCCGCCGTCTCCGAGTTGGGCGACCCGGAAGGCGGCGTCCACAGGAACCGCCAGATGCAGAAACCCGGCGGCCGTGATGGCTGCCAGGACCAGCCCCACGCGGCGGGGCAGGGTCAGGCCGAACCGGCTGCGCAGGAGGCCGGCCAGGCCCCAGGCCGCCACCACGGCAGCGATCAGGACGGCGCCCCGCCCCATCAGGGAGAACAACGCCTGGCGCAGCACCTCCCCGATGGCGCCGGCGCGTTCGGAATAGAGGGAAAAAGCCATCAGGCCGGCCAGGGCGACGAGCGACAGCCCGCCCAACTCCTGCCGCTGTTCGTCCCGCAGTTGGCCCCGGAACTCGGCCAACCAGCGTTTGACGGTGCCGTTCTCGCGCTTTTTCCTGCGGGTTGCGCGCCCCCTGGCGGCCATGCGCAGTACTCCTCCGGCCCGACATGCCTGGGGATACTCTACCAGATCATCGGGCGAACACACAAGCGGGGCTGGGGCGGGGAAGCGTTAGCGGCGGCAAGGGGGCAGAGAGACCGCCGCTCCCGGCTGCCACCGGGGGTCGAGGTAGTCGGCCGGGTCGGTGGAGATCAGGCGCACCAGGCGGGCGCTGCCGTCGGGCTGGGGTGACACGATTAGCCGCCGGCCGCCCAGGGGCAGCTCCACCGGCGGGGCGGCCAAGCCCTCGGCGGTGAGGCCGGCGCCCCTGTTCCCTCCGGCGTCCCAGGCACCGCTGAAGATATCCTCAATGGGGACGATCGTGTACAACATCCTCCCGGCCCCCTCCCGCAGGCCGGCGCCCGCCGCGGACGCGGCCCTCGCGCTCATGCCTTTCCGCGATCATTGATTTCACTTTGACCAGGGCCTGCTGGACGCCGCCGACCTCGTCTATGAGTCCTTCCCGAACCGCCTCGTGTCCGACCAGGATCGTGCCCACGTCCCGGGCCAGTTCCCCCGTGCGGAACATCAGGTCGCGGTAGCGCTGTTCGGTGATGCGGGAGTTTTGCACGACGAACTTCACGACCCGGTCCTGCATCTTGGCCAGGTATTCGCAGGATTGGGGGACGCCGATGACGACGCCGGACATGCGGATGGGGTGGATGGTCATCGTCGCGGTGGGCGAGATGAACGAGTAGCCGGCGGCCACGGCAATCGGCACGCCGATGGAGTGGCCGCCCCCCAGGACGATGGAAATCGCCGGCTTGGAGAGGGTGCGGATGACCTCGGCGATGGCCAGGCCCGCCTCCACGTCTCCCCCGACGGTGTTCAGCAGGATCAGGAGCCCCTCGATCTCGTCGCTCTGCTCGACGGCCACCAACTGGGGAAGGACGTGCTCGTACTTGGTCGTCTTGTTCTGGGGCGGCAGGACCATGTGCCCCTCGATCTGCCCGATGATCGTCAGGCAGTGGATGTTGGACCGCACCGGCAGGACGGCCGTGGCGCCGTATTCATCGACGGCGCGGGCGGCGCCGACCGCCTCCGCGCCCTCGCCGGCCGGGAGCGGCGCCATGCCGTCGG
>DYIH01000145.1:0-2373 GCA_020723785.1 Thermaerobacter marianensis | reverse complement strand
TGTCGCGCGCGACCGCGAGCACCGGCCCGGCGTGCGCCTGGGCGGCGCCGGCGAAGACGATCGGCTTTCCGGCGCGGCCGGGGGCTGCGGCGCTTCCGGCCGTTGCCGTGAGATGCGTATGCCGCTCCGAGGCTGGCGCATCGGCGCCATCCCTCCTCTGTCGCCGTGTTGCGAGGCAGGCCTTGACCGTATTGGTATCTCACGCGCCGCCGGCCCTTATGCGTAGAGGACGTCATGCGCTGGGAAGATGGGAATGTGGAGTGGAAAGGTGGAAAGGTGGATGAAGTGGGTAGGTGGGTAGGTGGGTAGGTGGGTAGGTGGGTAGGTGGGTAGGTGGGTAGGTGGGCGGTGGAAAGGTGGAAAGGTGGAAAGGTGGAAAGGTGGAAAATCGGACAACCAAGAGACCCCCATGCCTGTTGGCCGACGCCGCTCACCGCGCTGTCGATGCCGCTAAGCGCGCTGTCGACGCCGCTCACCGCGCGTCGTTCTGCCGGCCCTCCTCCGCCTCCAGGGCGGGAAGGGGCTCGCCGCAGTCGGGGCAGGTCAGGTCGAGCCGTCCTTCCTCGTCCCAGTCGTCGTCGCCCACCTCGACGTCAAGCCCGCAGTTGGGACAGGTGAGCTCGATGACCTCTTCTTCGTCGGCCCCGTAGAAGTCCTCCTCAAGGTCGTTCAGGTCGCTGTCCAACGACTCCACATAGGCTTCCAACCCGCTTTGGGCTTGTTCCACCCGTGACAGTTCGGTGGCCATCTCGTCGAGGACGCCGAGAAGTTCCACGAGAATCTGCCCCTCCCTGCTCTCGTCCCGCAGTTTGTATCCGTTGGCCAGGCCCTGCAGGTAGGCCAGTCGTTCCTTGACCTCCGACACAGCGATCGCCTCCGTTTCCAACCCGCCGAACCTCCGAATCGGTGGGTGCCCGGTATTTTCGCGTATGCTCGTCAGCATGGGCTAGTATTCCCCTTGCTCGACGCGCTCACACGTCCCTGTTTCGCCGGGGCGTTTCGCCGGGGCGGTGGCAGCCGGGCCAGGGAGTCAGGTCAGGTCAGGCCAGGCCGGCCAGGAAGAATTCCGAACTCAGGCGCGGCCGACGTAGTTGCCGGTGCGCGTGTCCACCCTGACCACCTCGCCGACGCCGACGAAAAGGGGTACGCGGATGACGGCACCGGTCTCCAGGGTCGCCGGCTTGCTGCCGCCCGAGGCGGTATCGCCCTTCAGGCCGGGGTCGGTTTCCACGATTTTGAGGTCGACGGTCACGGGCAACTCGACGTCGACGACCCGGCCCTTGTACCTGGAAACCTGGACCGTCATGTTCTCCTTGAGGAACCTGACCCGGTCGCCCAGGACGCCGGCGGTCACCGGGAACTGGTCGAACGATTCCATGTCCATGAAGTGGTATTCGCCATCCATGCTGTACAGGTACTGGCACTCGCGGGTTTCCACCTCGGCCCGGGGCACCTTCTCCCCCGCGTTGAAGGTGCGGTCGACGATCACGCCGGTCTCCAGGTTCTTGAGCTTGGTCCGCACTACGGCGCCGCCCCGGCCGACCAGCTTGTGATGGTTGGAGTCCAGGATCAGGTAGGCCTGCCCCTCGACCTCGATGGTCATCCCGGGTCTGAAATCATTGGTGGAAATCATGTCGGCGATCCCTCCTCCAGGCAAACTCCGTGGTGTTTACGACGTCAGGATCAGCAACTCCTTGGTCGTGGAACAGAAGCTTTCGCAGCCGTCCTCCGTGACAAGGACGGTATCCTCGATGCGCACCCCGCCCCAGCCCGGCAGATAGATACCCGGCTCGACGGTGACCACCATGCCGGCCGCCAGCACGTCCTCGTCGCGTCCGGGCGCCAGCCGCGGGCTCTCGTGCACCTCCAGCCCGACGCCGTGCCCCGTGCCGTGGCCGAAGTGGTCGCCGTACCCCGCGGCGGCGATCACGTCCCGGGCCGCCATATCCACCGCCGCCCCGCTCACGCCCGGCCGCACGGCGGCCATGCCCGCCGCCTGGGCCGCCCGCACCGTTTCGTAGACCTCCCGCTGCCGCGGGTCGCGCGCGGGACCGACCAGCACCGTCCGGGTGATGTCCGAGTGATACCCTCCATAACGGGCGCCGAAGTCAAAGGTCACGAAATCGCCGGCCTCGATGACCCGGTCGGAGGCGTGGCCGTGAGGCAGCGCCGAGCGGTGCCCGGAGGCGACGATGAAGTCGAAGGCGGCGGCGTCGGCCCCGGCGCGCCGCATGGCCACCTCCAGGTCCAGGGCCAGGTCCCGCTCCCGCCGGCCGGGGCGCACCCGTGGCAGGATTTCCTCGAAGGCCGCCTCCGCCAGGGCCACGGCCCGGCGGATGAGGGCGATCTCACCCGGCTCCTTGATGCGCCGCA
>DYIH01000144.1 GCA_020723785.1 Thermaerobacter marianensis | reverse complement strand
GCCGTCCTGGGAGGCACCCAGTCCCTGCACACCAACTCCATGGACGAGGCCCTGGCCCTGCCGACGGAGGACGCGGTGCGGCTGGCCCTGCGGACCCAGCAGGTGATCGCCGAGGAGAGCGGCGTGGCCGGCGTCGTCGATCCCCTGGGCGGGTCCTACTTCGTCGAGGCGCTGACCAACCGGATGGAGGAGGAGGCGCGGCGCTACTTCCGGCAGATCGCCCGCTTGGGGGGCGTGGTGGCGGCCATCGAGAAGGGGTTCTTCCAGCGGGAGATCGCCGAGGCGTCGTATGCCTACCAGCGCCGGGTGCAGAGCGGCGACCTGACCATCGTCGGGGTGAACAGGTACACCCTGGCCGAGGAACGCCCGGTGCCCCTGCTGCGCGTCGGCCCGGAGGTGGAGCGCAAGCAGGTGGAGCGCCTGCGGGCGTTGAAGGCGGAGCGCGACAACGTCCGGGTGGCGCAAGCCCTGGACCGGCTCCGGGCGGCGGCTAAGAGCCCGCGCGCCCCGTTGATGCCGGCCATCCTCGACGCCGTCCGGGCTTACGCCACGCTGGGCGAGATCGTCGGGGTGTTCCGCGAGGTCTTCGGCGAATACCGGGAGCCGGCGCTGTACTAGGTTCCGTCGTGCTCCTGCCGCGAGGATTGCCGCACCCTGCGGGTGCGATGGTCCACGGTCAAAGGATCGCTCTGGAGGACAGCCGCGCCAGGGGGGATGAAGGGGTGCGGAGACCGATTCGTGTGCTGGTGGCCAAGCCGGGGCTGGACAGCCACGACCGCGGCGCCAAGGTGGTGGCGAGGGCGCTGCGGGACGCCGGCATGGAGGTGATCTATACCGGCCTGCACCAGACGCCGGCTCGGATCGTAGAGGCCGCCGTGCAGGAGGACGTGGACGTGGTTGCGGTGAGCGTTCTTTCCGGGGCGCACCTGACGCTGTTGCCGCGGATCGCAGCGGGGCTGCGGGATGAAGGGCTGGACGGCGTCCTGCTGCTGGCCGGCGGCATCATCCCCGATGAGGACGTGCCCGCCCTCAAGGCGGCCGGTGTGGCCGCCGTCTTCGGGCCGGGCACCAACACCGATGCCATCGTCGCCTTCATCAAGAACTGGATGGAAAAGGGTGGAGCCGATGCGGCACGCGACCGGGGCTGAACTGGCCGCCGCCCTGCGGGCGGGCGACCGCCGCGCCCTGGCCAGGGCCATCAGCTTGGTGGAGGAAGGGGCTCCCGGTGCCAGGGAGTTGATCCAGGCCGTCTATCCCCACACGGGGCGCGCCCACGTCATCGGTATCACCGGCTCGCCGGGCGCGGGGAAGAGCACGCTGGTGAGCGCCTTGGCCCGGGCCTACCGCCGGGAAGGGAAGACGGTCGGCGTCGTCGCCGTGGACCCCTCCAGCCCCTTCACCGGCGGCGCCCTCCTGGGCGACCGCATCAGGCTCGACGGCGACGCGCCCGACCCGGGCCTCTTCTTCCGCAGCCTGGCCAGCCGCGGCCAAGCGGGCGGCCTCAGCAGGGCCGCCTCCGACGTGGTCGACCTGATGGACGCCGCCGGCCGTGAGGTCATCCTCATCGAGACGGTGGGGGCCGGCCAGTCGGAGGTGGACGTCATGGACGTGGCGCACACGACGGTCGTCGTGACCATGCCCGGGGTCGGGGACGAGATCCAGGCCGCCAAGGCCGGCATACTCGAGATCGGCGACATATTCGTCGTCAACAAGGCCGACCGGGACGGGGCCGACACGGCGGTCGCCGCCCTGGAGATGATGCTCGACCTCGGTGCGGGGGTGGTGTCCGTGGATGCCGGCCACCACGGCGCCGGAGCGCTCGCCGCGCCGGCGGCCGCCCCGCAACCGCAGATGGAAGGGGCGGCCTGGCGCCCGCCGGTCCTCAAAACGGTTGCCCGGGACGGCGTCGGCATACCCGAGTTGATCGCCGCGCTGGCGCGGCACCGGGCGTTTCTGGATGCCTCCCCGGCGGGACTGGAACGACGCCGCCGTCGGGCCGCCGACCGTCTTCTCGCCGTCGCCGCCCGGATGCTCCTCGAACGGTTGGCGCGGCGGGATGGACGGCTGGACAGCCTGGCCGCCGACGTCGCCGCCCGCCGGCTGGACGTCTACTCGGCGGCAGAAGCCCTGCTGTCCCCCCACCCCATGTCATCTCAACGAGTCGTTGGGACGCCGGGCACGGATAAGCCGGGCTCGACATGACGCCTTCATGGAAACGCTCAAACAGCGCGCCGTCAGCGGACGACCAGGACGGGGCAGTTGGCGAGGTGCACCACGCGGTCGCTGACGCTGCCAAGGAGGATTCCCTTGACCTGACCGAGCCCGCGGGAACCGACGACGATCAGGTCGGCGCCTATTTCTCGCGCCGTGTTGACGATTTCCGTCGCCGGGTCGCCCACCGTGACCATCACCGTCGTGCGGGCTTCCGCCGGGAAGCTCCCCTCGGTTTCCTCAACCAGCCCCCGCGCCCTTTCCCGCGCCCCCGCTTCCAGTTCGTCCAGCACCCGCTGCCACCCGCTGCCGCCCGATTCCACAGCGACATACCGGAAGTCGACCGGCTTGACCACCTGCAGGAGGGTCACCTCCAGCCCCGCCAGCTTGCGGGCCAGATCCCTGACCCATTCGGTTGCCTTCCGCGCGCCCTCGGACCCATCGACAGCCAACAGCACCTTCATGGTGATCCCCTCCCTCGTTTTCATCTTTCCACCTTCATGATAACCCCGTTCCCGTTCAATGCATAAGCCCTGATCGGCGTGGCACGGCCGGGCTATTGTCAACAGGCCCCAGGGAGGATTACAATTTCCGGTGAAAAAATACCGTCAGGAGGGATGCGCCATGAGCCTGATGCGGTGGAACCCATGGGACGAGCTGGGCCGGCTGCGGGAGGAAGTAAACCGCCTCATGGAATCCGCCCCTGTCCCGGGATGGCTGCGGGGTAACTGGCAGCCGGCGGTGGACGTGATAGAGGGCGAGAAGGAGATCGTCATCAAGGCCGAACTCCCCGGTTTCGACCCGAAGGATGTCGAAGTGCGTGTCTTCCCCGATTCGGTTACGTTGAAGAGCGAGGTCGTGCGTGAGGCGGAGACGGAGCGCGCCGGCTATTATCACCGGGAGCGCCACTACGGCGGCTTCTTCCGGCAGATCCGGCTACCCGTGCCGGTGCAGGCCGAAAGCGCCCGGGCCACGTTCCGGCACGGCCTGCTGGAACTGCGCATCCCCAAGGCCGACGACGCCGCCGGCCAGGGGCACAGGGTCGCCATCCAACAAGAATAGACCGCGGGGCTTCGCCCGCCCCGTCTCCCTTCGAGGTGGGAGCTGCGATGCCTGAGTTTCGAAACGTGCCCGCCGGGTTGTCCGTCCGGCGGTTCCAGATCGCCATGGTCCGGAGGGAGCGGTGGTGCGGCGTTGGCGGCCGAACGACATGGACGACCTGGAGGCGATCATCGTCTCGGGCCGGTGGGAGGTCGGGCAGCCTCCGTGCTGATTTGAATACCATCGAAGAGGGCGTGGGGTAACAATTCCGCGCCGGCCCACAGTTGCTCCCGGCTCAGTTCGACCAGTTGCTCGTTGAAGGCCTGGAACGCGTTGGCGGCGAAGAGGCAGTTCTTGATGCGGCCCACCGGGCGCCCCTTCTCGATCTTGAAGCCCAGGCTTATATTGCCCTGGACCTCGCCGGAGTATGGGTTGCCGGCCCAGGCGCCCAGCAGACCCTCGATCAGCACCCCCTCCTCGACGCCGGCCAGGATGTCGGCGTACGGGCGGTCGCCGCCCTGGAGGATCAGGTTGGTGGTGCCGGGCGCCGGCAGGGAACCCAGACCGCGCAACCCGTTGCCGGTCGGGGCGCGCCCGAGGAGGCGGGCGGTGCGGCGGTCCAGGTAGAAATTCTCCAGCCGCCCGCATGTCAGGAGCGGGGTCCGCTGGCTGGGCGTCCCCTCGCCGTCGAAGGGCGACGTGCCCGGGCCGAAGGGGAGGGTGCCGTCGTCGACGAGGGTCACCTGCGGGCTGGCCACGGCCTGGCCGGCCTTGTCCTTCCACGGTGAGAAACCCTTCTCCACCGCCTTGCCGTCCAGCGAGGCCACCAGGGGCCGCAGGAGGTCGCCCAGGGCGCGGGGGGAGAAGATGACCGGGTAACGCCCGGTCCGGAAATGCACGTTCTCACGACCCAGGCGGAAGTGCTCCACCACCCGGTCCGCCAGCCGCTTGCCCTCGGCGGCGGGGTCCCCCAGGTTTCCCCGCTGCACCCCGTCGTAGGCCCAGAGCATGTTCTCCCCTTCCACCAGTTCGCCGCCGACCCACAGGCCGAAGCCGGTCGCCCGGTATTCCCCGGAATAACCGTTGCTGTTCAGGAGCAGGACGCGGGCCTCCTCCCGTTCGACGCCGGCGAAGGCTTGGATCCGGGGGTCGTGCCGCCGGATCGGCTCCAGCAGGCCGGCGCCGAGGGCGACCATCTCCTCCACGGTGAGCCGCGTCACGGCGGGGTCGAAGACATCGGGTGCGCGGGCCGGGCGGTCGCCGGGGCCGGGCAGGTCGAACTCCGCCGGGCCGCCGTAGCGCGCGCTGTCCAGGGCGTAGTCGAGGATCTCGTCGAGGTCGTCCAGCTTGGTGCTGGTGGAAAAGCCGACGCGGCCGCCGGCGACGACGCGCAGGGCGACGCCGGCGTGCTCCGCCGTGGCGATGGTCTTCAGCCGGTTGTTTTCGTATTCCACCGGCGTGCCGGTGCGGGACACGCAGTAGACCTCCGCCAGGTCGCTCCGCCGGGCGGCCTGCTCCAGGAGTTGCTGGAGCCGTTCCTCCAGGGCTTTGTCCGCCGCCGTTCGC
>DYIH01000143.1 GCA_020723785.1 Thermaerobacter marianensis | reverse complement strand
CGCGCAAGCCTTGCGCGGCAAGGGCTTGCAGCCCTGAAATATAACTGTGGTTAATGAGCCTGTCGCGCCAAGGTGGGATCCTCGGCTGGACTCGCTCACCGAGGGCAGAGGCGTAACAGCCGGTCGTCCTCCGCCGCGGGCCGTCCCCTGCCGTCCCGGTTGCTGGTGAGCACGTAGAGGCACCCATCCGGCCCCGGCGCCACGTCGCGCAACCGGCCGTATCCGTCCAGAGCCACCTCCTGCCGGACGACGCCGGGCGGGTCGCCGGCGCCCAGCGTCAGGCGCCGCAGGTGCCCTCCCCGCAGGGTGGCCAGCCAGAGGCTCCCGCTTTCCCCGGCGCCGCCTTCAGGGGTGAAGGCCATGCCGGACGGCGCCCAGGTGTCGCTGCCGCTCTCGGCAAGGGGGTCGACCGGGGGCGGCGATGGCTCCCTGAGGCCGAGCCGGGCCGCGGCGCCCGCCGGTTCCCGGCCGGCGCGCAGGGGCCAGCCGTAGAAGCGCCCGGGCTCGATCAGGTTGACCTCGTCGTGGCAGCAATGCCCGAACTCCCCCGTCGGGCCGTGCTCGGAGGCATAGAGGCGGCCCAGGTCGTCCCAGGCCAGGCCCTGGGGGTTGCGGTGGCCGTAGGACCAGACCGGCGACCCGGGAAAGGGGTTGTCCTCAGGGACGCCGCCGTCGTCCCGCAGCCTGAGGATCTTGCCCGCCAGCGACTTCGGGTCGGCGGCCAGGGCCGGCCGCCCGCCGTCGCCCGTGGTGACGTAGAGCATCCCGTCGGGGCCGAACCGGAGCCGACCCCCGTCGTGGATCGTCCCCCCCGGTATCCCGTCCAAAAGGACCTTCTCCTCCCCGAGCCGAAATCCGGCGGGCCCGCCCTCGGCGACACGGAAGCGGGCAACACGGTTGCTGAGCCGGCCTCCCGCACGGTGCGTGTAATAAAGGTAGGCAAAGGGCCGGTCGGGGAAGCGCGGGTGCAGGGCCAGCCCCAGGAGGCCGCCCTCACCCACGGCGGCCACGGGCATTTGGGCCGCCGGCTCCGGCAGGAGGCGCCCGCCGCGCACCACGCGCACCAGGCCGGCCCGTTCCGTGAGGAAGAGGGTGCCGTCCGAGGCCTGGGCGAGCGACCATGGCACCTCCAGCCCGGCGGCCAGCACCTCGACACGGAACGCCGAACGGCGTCCGACATCCGCCGGCACCGGCGCCGGTGCCGGCGCCGGTGCGGCCCGCCGGCACCCGCCGGCGGCCGACAGGGTGATCACCCCCAACGCCAGGATCATCAGCCACGATCGCCACACCGTCGCCGGCGCCCCGACGTTCAAAGCCGCTCCGACTCCCGCCCCTGGTTGAGGCGAACCCATTCCTTGTACATGCAACGGTCGGCCACCACCTTGATGCCGTGGCGGCGGGCCTTCTCCTCGGCCGCGGGGTGGGTGATCCCCTCCTGCAGCCAGATCACCCGGACGTCGCCCCGGGCGATGGCCTGGTCGACGATCGGCGGCACGTCGGCCGAGGGGCGAAAGACCTCCACCACGTCCACCGGCTCGGCAACCTCGGCCAGGGAGGGATAGGCCCGCCTCCCCAGCATCGTGCCCCCGACGAAGGGGTTCACCGGGATGATCTCGTACCCCTTGCTCATCAGGAACTTGGGCACCCTGCGGGCCGGCTTGTCCGGGTCGCGGGAGATACCGACGACGGCGATACGCTTGTAACCCAGGGCTTCGCGGATGGTCTCGTCCGTGCCGCTCAAGCCCCTTTTCCCCCCTCCAGATCGTCGCGCAGGCGCAGGAACTCCTCCCGGCTGATCTCGCCCCGGGCGTACCGCTGGCGCAGGATCTCCAGGGCCTCGTGCCGCCCCTCTTCCCCGCTGTGACGGCCGCCGCGGGGGCCGCCGTGGCCCTCGCCCGCCATCGGGCCGCACCAGCCGCCCCTCCCGGCCGGCACCCCGAAGATGAGGCGCACCCCCCACACGACCGCCAGGATGAGCGCCACCCAGAACAGGAGCATCACCAGCCAGCCCCACCAGGGTCCGCCGCCACCCATCATCCAAGGCCCCATCGGCATCATGCCGATCCCCTCCTCTCTCACCGGCCCAAGGCCAGTCCCTCTCCCACCATGAACTTGGCCGGCGCCTGCCTGTCCAACCCCGTCCCCCGTGGCGTGGGATGCGATCTAAACGGCCACCGGCGCGCGGGCCGCCTCGTCGATGATCGCCTTGAGGATGCCCTCCACCTCTTCCGGCACGCCGCCCAGGCCGGCGCCGGGGAAGAAGGCGTCGATGGCCGTCGGGCGCATGGTGGCGATCACCGTCCGGCCGCCTTCCTCGTAGACGCTGATCGGGCAGGGCAGGAAGATGCTGATCAGGTTGTCGGCCTGCAGCACCCGGTGCGCGTACTTGGCCCCGCAGACCTCCACGATCTGCATCGGCCCGCGGGGGAAGCCCTTTTCCGCCAGCAGGGCGGCCACGTTGTGCCTGCCCAGCACCCGGAATCCCTTCTCCGCCGTCTTGGCCTCGACCGCCGCCACCGCCTCGTCCACCGTCTTGTCGGTGGTCGCTGTATACGCGAACCGTTCCCTCTCCATGTCCACATACCCCTCCCGGTATCATTGTTCTATTGTTAAGTTACATCGTTTCCTTCTATAATGCAAATCAATACGGCGGCTGGGGGTGAGGGCTCGATGGACCAGCGGGAACGCATCCGCCTGACCAAACTGGTTTCCTGCGCCGGGTGAGCGGCCAAGATCGCTCCCGAGGACCTGGTCCGGGTCCTCAGCCAACTGCCGGCCTTCCAGGACGAGCGGGTCCTGGTCGGCACCCGGGTGCCCGACGACGCCGCCGTCTTCCTCGTGAACCCCGAACTGGCGGTGGTGCAAACGGTGGATTTCTTCACGCCCGTGGTGGACGACCCCTACCTGTTCGGGCAGATCGCCGCCGCCAACTCCCTCTCCGACGTCTGGGCGATGGGGGTCGACCCGGTCTTTGCCCTGAACATCGTCGCCTTCCCGACCAGGCGCCTGCCGCTAGAGGAACTGGTGCGCATCCTGCGTGGCGGGGCCGACAAGTGCGCCGAGGCCGGTGTCTGCATCCTGGGCGGCCACAGCATCGAGGACCCCGAGCCCAAGTACGGCCTGGCCGTCACCGGCATCACGCACCCCGACCGCATCCTGACCAAGGGCGGCGCCAAGCCCGGCGACGTCCTGGTGCTGACCAAGCCCCTGGGGATCGGCGTCATCACCACCGCCCTGAAGAACGACCAGGCGCCGCCCGACGCCGTGGACCGCGCCGTGACGGTCATGGCCGCCCTGAACAAGACGGCGGCCGACGTGATGCGCGCGGTGGGCGGCGTCCACGCCTGCACCGACGTGACCGGCTTCGGCCTCCTCGGCCACCTGAGGGAGATGGCGGCCGCCGGCGAGGTGGGCGCGGTGATGCGGGCGGGAGCGGTCCCCGTGATCGAGGCCGCCCGCGACCTGGCGGCCCGCGGCGTCGCCCCCGGCGGGACCAAGCGCAACCGGGCGTTTCTCGAGGCGTTCGTGTCGTGGGACGGCGAGGTCGGCGAGGCGGAGCGGGTCATCCTGTGCGACGCCATCACCTCGGGCGGGCTGCTGATGGCGGTGGCGCCGGAGAAAGCGGACGAGATGCTGACGGCGCTGCGCGCGGCGGGGGTGGCGGACGCCGCGGCCATCGGCGAGGTCACCGCGGGGCCGGCGGGGCGGATCGTCGTCGGACGGTGATCGAGATCCCGGTCGGCAGCAACGGACCTGGCGGCCCGGCCCTCACAATGCTTCACCGGCCGATCCATTTCCATTCCCCCACCATGGGTTCCCAACCGGAAATGGATCTGTTTCACCCGCCGGAAACGTACCCTGGCTTGGGCGACAACCCCTGCTGCCGCCGGAAGTTCTCCTCGTTCTTGGCCAGGTAGGCGCGGTAGACCTCGTCGGCCGACAGGCCGGCCTTGAGGCACATGCTGACGAAGAAGTGGAGGATGTCGACCAGTTCCTCCTTCACCGCCTCCCGGTCGACCTCCTTGGGGTTCTTCCACCACTTGAAGTTGACCTCGTCCAGGAGTTCGGCCAGCTCGGAGATCATGGCCAGGACCTCCTTCTGCAGCCAGGTGGAGAGGTCAAAGTCGAGGCCCCGGCGCGCGGCCAGGTCGGCGTCGAAGCGGCCCTGCAGCTCGAAGATGTGTTCCAACCGGTCCATGGCCGTTCCCCCATCACCCGCGTGGTTAAGCCGAACCCGCCTCGATAAGCCCCTGGGAGGCGGCCGGCCCGACGGCGGCGACGGCGAGCCGGTCCCCGGCCCAGATCCGCTGCGCCAGATCCCGAACCTCTTCGGCGGTGACGGCCTCGATCTTGTTGATGATCTCCGAGGGGGTCTGGACCTGGCCGCGCAGGAGTTCACCCTTGCCCAGGTGGCTCATGCGGTTGGAGGTGCTCTCCAGGCCCAGGAGCAGGTTGCCCTTGAGCTGCTCCTTGTTGCGCCGCAGCTCCTCTTCGCTGACGCCGTGCTCCCGGATGCGGCCCAGCTCGACCCGCACTAGGCGCAGGGCGTCGGAGGCCGACGCCGGGTTGGCGGCCAGGTAGATGGCGGCCATGCCGGTGTCGCGGTAGGCGCTGTGGAAGGCGTAGACCGAGTAGGCCAGGCCCCGCTCCTCGCGGATTTCCTGAAAGAGGCGGGAGCTCGTCCCGCCGCCCAGGATGTTGCTCATCAGGTGCAGCGCATACATGCGGTCGTGACCGAGAGGAAGCGCCTCGCCCCCCAGGCAGAGGTGGACCTGTTCGATGTCCTTGGGCCGGTAGACCCGGGTCACGGCGGGGCGCGGCGTCCCGCCTCCCACCTGCCGCGGCGGCCCGCCGCGGCC
>DYIH01000142.1:1968-4888 GCA_020723785.1 Thermaerobacter marianensis | reverse complement strand
CGTTGGTCCCCTGGGACGGAGGGGAGGCCGCGTTGAAGGCGAGGGCCGAGCCGACGGGCTTGAACTTCCGTCCATCGCCGCGCTCATGTTTATAGACACGATAGGTCACTCCGTCGTCGGGTTGGAAGAGCAGTCGCACGACCCGCTGGCCGGCGCCATTGCGCGTCACCACGGCGCTCAGGTCATCGGGCCCGTACTGGGGCGGGGTGTAGGCCAGGGCGACGCCCGACCAGCCCGGCGCCAGCAGCATGGTCAGGAGCAGCATCCTCAGTGTTATGCGCCAACCCTGCAACATCGCCCTCACCTCCGTTCCGCAACTCACCGTGAGCGATCCATCGGGATCGCGGTGGGGATACGGTCCACCGTCTCCCCTTGAACTCACCGTGAGCGATCCATCGGGATCGCGGTGGGGATACGGTGCCGCCATCCGTGATCGGCGAGGCGTTGCGTTGTACGACTCATTCCACCGTCTCCCCTTGAACTCACCGTGAGCGATCCATCGGGATCGCGGTGGGGATACGGTGCCGCCATCCGTGATCGGCGAGGCGTTGCGTTGTGCGACTCATTCCACCGTCTCCCCTTGAACTACCATAAGGTTTACTTCGTGCTATGGCAGCGCCAGCAGGCCGAGGCGAAGGGCTCGAAGCGCGCCAGCACGGAGCTGTAACCCAGGATCAGCCCCTTCTCCCGATAGTGGAGGTAACCCGATACCGGGTTGCGGCCCAGCTCGTAAACCGTTCCGTTGACCGTCCCCTCGCAGTACCACTCGCCGTCCACCTGGGTGGCGGTGGTGCCGGGCGGGCAGTCGCCGGCCTGCCGCGGCATGGTCTCGGTGCTGTTGAGCAGGTCGTTGCGATAGGCGTTCTCCAGGTTCATTACCTCACCGTCGGGTCCTGTGCCGCCGGCGGCCCGCGGCGACCCGTGGGCCACGTGGCAGGTGAGGCAGACCACCTTGTTGCGGGCGTAGCCGTTGCCGGGGGTGTCGTTGTCCTCGAACGGTCCCTCCAGGGGGATGTAAATGGGCAGGTTGGTGCCGTCCCAGTCCACCAGCCGGCTCTGGCTGCTGGTGGCCCCCCGCCGGCCCGTGTCGATGACGCGGTCGCCGCTGTAGAGCAGGGCGTAGTCCGCCGGCATGGCCATCATGTGCCGCTTCCAGCCGTGGGTGCCGGGGTTGTCCAGAGCGTCATTATCGGCGTTGCTGCCGGACCAGGTATAGTCGTAGACGTTCTCGTACACCGGGTCGTACGGGTCGTAGCCGGCCGTCAGGGTCGGGTACTTTTCGTTGTATGGCCCGGCGAAAGCGCGGTGGCAGCCGGTGCAGAAGTTGGTGATGCCGGAGCCGGTATCGCCGGAGTTGCCGGCCAGGTAGCGGCTGGCCATCTGGCCGCCGCCGGGGTAGCCGAGGTTGACCTCGGAGACGCCGCGCACCACCACCTTGGCGCTGTAGGCGCCGTCGCGGTCGGGGAAGACGTAGCTGCCGGCGTTGAAATCGGCCCGCAGGAGGCGGAAGTTCTGGAACCAGTTGTGCGGGTTGTGGCAGCCGGTGCAGACGAATTCCCGCAGCCACGTGCCGGGGTCAGGATTTGGCGCGGTTAGGTAGGTGCTGCCCGGCGCCTGCCAGTACTGGGCCGCCGTGGCCGAGGCGGAGGCGTCGGCGGTCAGCCCCTCCCGCCAGACGTTGTGGACGGAGTTCATCACCGGCGCGCCGGCGACGTCCTTCAACTGGGTGCCGAAGGCGCCGGCCGGGTTGTTCGTGTAACTCGTCCAGTCGGCGCCGGTGCGCACCCGGCCCATGACCATGTCGTACTTGGAGGAGGAGCCGTCGTGGCAACTGGCGCACAGGTCGGTGATCGTCCTGGCCTTGAGCAGCTTGGCATTGGGCGCGCTGTGCAGGCCGTGGCACACCATGCAGGTGTTGGTCGTCTCGGTGAACTGACCGTGCGGCGTCTGGGCTGGGGGGAAGGCCGGCGCCACGTTGTAGTCCTCGACCGGCGCGTACTCCAGGCCCGTCTCCTCGTCCACCGGCCAGGCCGGGTCGGTGCCGGCCCGGATCAGGTAATAGTACTCCGCGTAGTCGGTCACGCTGGTGTCGTTGTAGTAGACGTACTCCGAGACGCCGGGGATCATGACCAGGTAGCCCCAGTTGGGGTCGGCGGAGGTGATCGTGCTGCCGGCGTAGTAGACCGAGCCGCCGACCTGCTTGAAAGCCCGCCCATCCCCGTAGTCGTGCCTGTAGACGGTGTAGCTCACGCCGTCCTCATCGGGGATGAACAGGACGCGCACCGTGCGGATGCCGCCCGGCGAAACCACCTCGGTCTTGACGTTGGTGGGGCCGGAGTACAGCTTAAAATCCGGCCTGGCGCTGGCGGGGTCGGAATAGCCCGACTCGTTGGTGGAGACGTCCACCGCCGTCACCTTGTACCAGTAGGTCGTGCCGTTGGCCAGGCCGGTGTCCGAATACCGGCTGACCGTCACCGGCGTGCCGGTGATGCGCGTGTAGGGTCCCGTTTCATAGACGGCTCGATAAACGTGGTATCCCTTGAGATCGGGCTCCGCGTTGTCGTTCCAGATCAGGATCACCTTGGAGGTCCGCGGCTCCGCGACCAGCCCCGTGGGCGCGGCGGGCGGGGAGGCGTCCCTGGGCATGCCACTCTTGGCCGCCGACTGGGCCGACTCGTTGCCCGATGTGTCCACGGCCGTGATCCTGTACCAGTAGGTGGTGCCGTTGGCCAGCCCGGTCTCCTGGTAGGTGGTGGCCGCCACCGGCTGGCTGGTGAGCCGGGTGTAGGGTCCCGTCTCGCTCATGGCGCGGTAGATGTTGTACCCGGCCACGTCGTATTCGCCGTTGGCCGTCCAGTCCAGGGTCAACTGGGAGTCGCCGGGCGTCACCGTCAGGCCGGCGGGCGCCGCCGGCGGGATG
>DYIH01000142.1:0-1958 GCA_020723785.1 Thermaerobacter marianensis | reverse complement strand
GGAGTCCCGCGGTGTGGCGCTGACGGCCGCGGTCTGGGCCGACTCGAGGGCGGTGGCGTCCACCGCCGTGATCTTGAAGTAGTACGTGGTGCCGTTGGTCAGGCCGGTGGCGGCGTAGGTGGTCCCCGCCACCAGCCCGCTGTTGATCTGGGTGTAGGGGCCTCCCTCGCCGGTGGCGCGGTAGATGTTGTACCCGGCCAGGTCCCACTCGGTGTTGGCGTTCCAGGTGAGGGTGACCTGGCGGTCGCTCGGGGTGGCCGACAGCCCGCTCGGTGTCGCCGGCGCCACGTTCACCGGCGTGGCGCTGACGTAGCTCGTCTGGGGCGACTCGTTGCCGGCAGTATCCAGCGCCGTGATCTTGAAGTAGTACGTGGTGCCGTTGACCAGGCCGTTGCTCAGGTAGGTGGTGCCCGTCACGGTGGCGCCGTTGATCCTGGTGTACGGCCCGCCGGCGCCGGTGGCGCGGTAGATGTTGTACCCGGCCAGGTCGGACTCGGTGTTGGCCGTCCAGTTGAGGGTCACCCGGCCGTCGCCGGCGCTGGCCGACAGGCCGGAGGGCGTCGCCGGCGGGATGCCGTCGGTGTTGTAGGTCACCGTGCTGCTGTGGACCCGCGGCGTGAGCGACCAGTCGGTGGTGGAGAGGGTGACCCGCTGGCGCAGCCAGCGCGAGTTGCGGTCCGTCGGCAGAGCGGCCTGCCAGGCCGACCAGGTGATGCCGTCGTCGGAGTAAGCCCACTCGAAGGCGACCGCGCCGGCGGGGCCGGGGGTGGCGGTGTAGGCGTGGCCGAGCCACTTGGAGACCTGGCCGGAGTCGAAGGTGTACTGGGCGGTGCCCGAGGACGGGTAGCCTCCGTACTTGAAGATCATGCCCTGGGTGCCGTTGTCCTGGCCGACGGCCCAGCCGGCGCTGGCGTTGTGCATGAAGGTGTCGTACAGGTTGCCGGTGTACCCGCCGGGGGCGGTGGACCAGGTCCACGTGCAGGTCACCGTAGGGGAGCCGCTGCAGGTGCCGACGCCGATGTTGCCGCCGGAGCCGACGATCCAGACCTTGTCCGTCTTGCGGTCGCCGGTGGTGTCCACGCCGTGGACGCCGTACATGGTGATGTTCTTGTTGACCTCGGCCTTCTTGTCGATCCAGTTGGTCCCGTTGTAGTAGATGACGTTGCCGGAGTCGCCCACGGCCCAGGCGTCGATGCCCGAGACGGCATACACGTCGCGGAGGACGACGCCGGACCCCGCCAGCGGGTTCTTGGGGATGACGATGTTGTCCAGCGGCCCGGCGCGGTTGTCACGCAGCATCCAGACCGTCCCGTTGTCGCCGACCCCCCAGCCGAAGCCGTACTCGGGCAGCATCTGCAGGTCGCGGGCCGTCTGGGCCACGGCATCGTTCTTCTGGCTGTCCTTGAAGATGGGCCCGACCACCCAGTTGGCGCCGCTTGAGCAGTTGCTGGTGCAGTAGAGGGAGACGCCGCCGTTGCCGGCCGCCCAACTGTAGCCGTTGGCGATCACGGTCACGGCGTTGAGGACGTTGCCCGCCTTGTTGTTGACGATCTGGCTCCAGGTCGAGCCGTTCCAGTAGTAGACGCAGTCCTTGCCGCCGCAGCCGCCCACCGCCCAGGCCGAGGTGGGCGAGACGACGTCGATGGCGTAGAGGAGGACGCCGGATAGGGTGACGTCCCGGCTCCAGGACGTGCCGTTCCAGGTCAGGATGTCGCTGTTGGTGCCGTTGTTGGCCACCGCCTTGCCGAAGGTGCCGTGGAACATGTCCACGGACCAGATGTCCATGGTTCCGGCGCTGGTGCTGCTGGTGACGCTGGCCCAGGTGGTGCCGGCCTGGAGCTGGATGTCCCCGGCGGCGGTGCTGACCACGTTGGTCTTGACGGCGGAGTAGCCGTCCCACTGGGCCTGGGTGTCCAGGACCCACTGCAGGATGCCGGCCCGCACGTTGAAGGAGGAAT
>DYIH01000141.1:413-4894 GCA_020723785.1 Thermaerobacter marianensis | reverse complement strand
AACAGGCGCTTCCTGCCCCCCCAGAACCCCTTGGCCCGCTTGAGAATCTTCTTATGACGGCGGCGGGTGATCACACCGCTTACTGCCCTCGTCATGACTCAACCCTCCTCACCGTCTTCCGCTCGTGCCGGAAGACGCTTCCGCTGCTTTCAAGACGCCGTTAGATGTAGGGGACCAGGCGCTCGATCCGCCCGGCGTCCTCCTTGCTGACCAGAGCGCTCTGCTTGTTTCGGCGCTTGCGAGCGACGTCCTTGTGGGTGAGCAGGTGAGAGCCGAAAGCCCGGCTGCGCTTGAGCCTGCCGGAGCCCGTTCGCTTGAAGCGCTTGGCGGCGCCCCGATGGGTCTTCATCTTGGGCATGGAGTCGGCCTCCTTTTCGTACTCGTCACGATTCCCGCTGGGGGCGCGGGGCCATGATCAGGTACATGTTGCGCCCCTCGAGCCGCGGCTCCTGCTCGACGACCCCCAGGTCCTTGAGCCGTTCCGCCAGCTCGATCAATACGTCGCGGCCCAGTTGGGCGTGAACGATCTCGCGGCCGCGGAACATAATGGTGCATTTGACCTTGTTGCCATCCTTGAGGAACCGCTCACCGTTGCGAACCTTGACCTCGAAATCATGGTCGTCGATCCGCGGACGCATCTTGAGTTCCTTGATGCTGACGACCTTCTGATGTTTCCGGGCCTCGCGATCCCGCTTCGCTTGCTCGTACTTGAATTTGCCGAAGTCCATGATGCGGCACACGACCGGCTGGGCGCTGGGCGCCACCTCGACCAGATCGAGATTCTTCTCCGTCGCGATGCGCAGCGCCTCGCGCGTCGGCATCACCCCGAGCTGCTCGCCGTTGTCCCCGATCAGACGCACCTCGCGGGCGCGGATCGCTTCGTTCACCCGATAGTCTTGTTTGATGCCCCGTCACCCCTCCGGATTCTCGGTGATTCCAACCACGCAAACAACCAAATAAAAAGAGGGCTGTTGCGCCCCCTTCGTCACTTCGGTGCCCCCCCGAAGCCGGACGGCCATCGACCGATCCGCATCCGATCCGATGGCGGGCCAAGCTATTTCGGGCAGGCGTCCAAAAAACCTGGCGGACAACTTCCCGCGAAGCGTCGCCAGGTGAGAAGCGGGCGGCTTCTGCTTGTTTCGTCAGAACCTGCGCTTGTTTTCAAGATGCCGGCAGGGCGATGGCTGCTTCCGCTCCTGGCAACATCGGGGAGAAGTATACCATGTAGCATGGAAAACGGTCAACTAAGAAGGCGCGCCGAAAAGCGCCCATCTGCGCCCCCCTCGCGCGGGCCACGACCCCCTTATGGAAGGCGGGCGGCGATCTCCCCCCGCACGCGTTCCAGGAACGCTTCGACCGCCACGGCGCCCTCGTCGCCGGCGGCGCGGGAGCGCACGGCCACCCGGCCAGCCTCGGCCTCCTTGTCGCCGACGACGAGCATGTAGGGTACCTTCTCCAGTTGGGCGTCGCGGATGCGGGCGCCGATCTTCTCATTGCGCGCGTCCACCTCGGCCCGCACGCCGGCCGCCCGCAGCCGGTCGGCCACGGCGCGGGCGTATTCGTGGTGCCGGTCGGCGATGGGCAGGACCTTGACCTGCACCGGCGCCAGCCAGGTGGGGAAGGCGCCGGCGTAGTGTTCGACCAGGATGCCGATGAACCGCTCCAGGCTGCCCATGATCGCCCGGTGGATCATCACCGGCCGCCTCTCGCCGCCGTCGGCATCGCGGTAGGTTAGGTCGAACTTCTGCGGCATCTGGAAGTCGAGCTGCACCGTGGCGCACTGCCAGCGGCGGCCGAGCGAGTCGGTGACCTCGAAGTCCAGCTTGGGCCCGTAGAAGGCGCCGTCACCGGGGTTGAGCTGGTAGGGGCGGCCGGCCGCCTCCAGGGCCGCGGCCAGGGCCGCCTCGGCCTTGTTCCACAGCTCCGGGTCGCCCATGTGGTCTTCGGGCCGGGTGGACAGCTTGATGCCGTACGGCATCTGGAAGGGCGCGTAGATGGCGTCCAGGATCTCCAGCACCCGTCCGATCTCCTCCTGGATCTGGTCCTCGCGGACGTAGAGGTGGGCGTCGTCCTGGACGAAGCCGCGCACCCGCAGGAGCCCGTGCAGCGTCCCCGACCGCTCGAAGCGCGCGAGTTGGCCGTATTCGGCGATGCGCAGGGGGAGATCCCGGTAGGAACGGATCTTCGATTTGTACAGGAGGCAGTGGGCCGGGCAATTCATCGGCTTGACGGCGAAGTGCTCGTCCTCCTTGTCGATGAAGTACATGTTATCCCGGTAGTGGTCCAGGTGGCCCGAACGCCGCCAGAGGCTGATGTCCATGATCGGCGGTGTCCTGACCTCCTGGTAGCCGTGGCGGGCCTGCACCTCCCGCGAAAAGTCGACCAGTGTGTTGTACAGTGTCACGCCCTTGGGGTGCCAGAAGGCGAAACCGGGCGCCTCCTCACGGAAGCTGAACAGGTCCAGCTCCGGCCCCAGCTTGCGGTGGTCGCGACGCTTGGCCTCCTCGCGCCGCCACAGGAACCGCTCCAGCTCCCTGGGGTCGTCGAAGGCGGTGCCGTAGACGCGCTGCAGCATCGGCCGCCTTTCATCGCCGCGCCAGTAGGCGCCGGCCACGTTGAGCAGCTTGAAGGCCCTCAGCCGGCCGGTGGATGGCAGGTGCGGGCCGCGGCAGAGGTCGGTGAACTCGCCCTGCCGGTAGAGGGAGATCTCCTCGCCGGGGGGCACGTCTTGGATGATCTCGACCTTGTACACCTCCCCCTTTTCGCGGAAGAAGCGGGCCGCCTCGTCGCGTCCCAGGGCCCGGCGCTCGAAGGGCAGGTCCTCCTCGACGATGCGGGCCATCTCCGCCTCGATGCGCTCCAGGTCCTCCGGCGTCAAGGGGCGACCCGCATCGATGTCGTAGTAGAAACCGTCCTCGATGGCCGGCCCGATGGCCAGCCGCGCCTCGGGAAACAGGCGCTTGACCGCCTGGGCCATGACGTGGGCGGCGCTGTGACGGTAGACCTCCCGGCCGTCCGGATCGTTGAAGGTGAGGATCTCCAGCCGCCCCCCCTGCTCGAGGGGCTGGCTGAGGCCGATGACCCGACCGTCGAGCCGGGCGGCCACGGCCGCCTTGGCCAGGCGCGGCCCGATGCCGGCCGCCACCTGGGCCGGCGTGGTGCCGGCCTCGTACTTCCGGGCCGAGCCGTCGGGGAAGGTTATCTCGATGGCAGACATTTTTTCCCGTTCGCCTCCCTGTCGAATGGGGTCGGACGCCGATCAGCCCTGCCCCGACGGGATGCCGGCCACCGCCTCGGATTGCTGCCGCGGCGCGCCGTCGGCGACGATCCCATCCTCCTGCAGGCGCCGCAGCGAGGCCTCCATGCTGCACATGCCGTACTTGGCGCCGGTTTCGATGGCCGAGGGGATCTGATGCAGCTTGTGCTCCCGGATGAGGCTGCGGACGGCCGGCGTGGCGACCAGGATCTCCAGGGCGGCGACGCGCCCGCGGGCGTCGGCCCGGGGGACCAGGCGCTGGGCGATGATCGCCGCCAGCGCCCCGGCCAGTTGGACGCGGGCCTGGCCGTGCAGGTGCGGCGGGAAGACATCGATGAGGCGCTCGATGGTCTGGACCGCGTTGGGTGTGTTCAGGCTGGCCAGGACGAGCCGACCCGTTTCCGCCGCGGTCAGGGCCACGGAAACCGCCGCCGCGTCCAGCAGGTCGCCGATCAGGATCACGTCCGGGTCCTGGCGCAGCACGGCCCGCAGGGCGCGGGCCAGGCTCGGCACGTCGGTGCCGATCTCGCGCTGGTTGACGATGCTCCGCTGGTGGCGGTGGAGGTACTCGATGGGGTCCTCCAGGGTGACCACGTGGCAGCTGCGCTCACGGTTGATGCGGTCGACCAGGGCGGCCAGCGTGGTGGAACGGCCGCTGCCGGCGGGGCCGGTGACCAGGATCAGGCCCGACGGCCGGGCCGCCAGGCTGGCCAGCACCGGCGGCAGGCCGAGTTCCTCCAGGGTCGGCACCCGCGTGGGTATCACCCTCAGGGCCGCGGACAGGCTGCCCCGCTGGCGGTAGACATTCACGCGGAAGCGACCCAGGCCGGAGAGACTGTACGAGAAGTCGACCTGGCCCAGCTTTTCCAGCGCCTCGCGGTGCTGCGGTGATAGCAGCGCGTCCAGCATTCCGGCCAACTCGCCCGCCGAAAAGACCGGCCCCTCCCCCCGGACGAGCTGGCCGTTGACGCGAAGCAGGGGCGGCGACTCCACCGTCAGGTGGACGTCGGACGCGCCGGCCGCCACCGCCTGGCCCAGGATGTCTTTCAATGATGACAGGCGCTCAGCGTTCATCGGGACCCATCTCTCGGATTCGATTCTTTCACAAAGATTCGCAAACTGCTCTTGGAATCCTGCTAGAACGCTTGTTGTTCGAACATATGTTTGATATGATGCATTTGGTGAGAGGGATGGACAGGGCTGTCATCCATGTAGACATGAACTC
>DYIH01000141.1:0-403 GCA_020723785.1 Thermaerobacter marianensis | reverse complement strand
CTATGCCGCCTGCCACGCCGCCGTCGAGCCGGAAAGATACCGCGGCCGCCCGGTCGTCGTCGCTGGCGACCCGGCCCTGCGCCACGGCATCGTCCTGACCGCCTCCTACGAGGCGCGGGCCTTCGGGATCCGGACGGGAATGCTCAACAGCGAGGCGCGGCGGCTCTGCCCCGGGGTTATCTTCATCCCACCGGATTATGAATTATACCGGTTCTGCTCCCGCCGGGTCCTGGAGGTGCTGATGAGCTTCACCCCGCTGGTGGAGCCCTTCAGCATCGACGAGGCCTGGCTGGACGTGACCGGTTGCGCCGGCCTCTTCGGCGCGCCGGCGGCCATCGCCGCCCGCATCCAGGAGCGCCTGCGCGAGGAACTGGGCCTCCCCTGCTCGGCGGGCGTTTCGACC
>DYIH01000140.1 GCA_020723785.1 Thermaerobacter marianensis | reverse complement strand
GCCGGAAGCGGGGCCGGATGCCCGACCGCTCCAGTTCGGCCAGGACCCAGTCGAAGGCCTCGGCCTGGCGGCGCACCGCCCCGGCGTCGTGCCCGGCCGTGGCCAGGTGGGTGAAGACGCCGTCCAACTCCAGCTCGGGGCAGGCCGCCATCTCCCGCGCCAGTTCCACCGCCGCCTGCGGCTCGAGGCCCAGCCGACCGAGGCCCGTCTCGACCTTGAGATGGACTCCGGCCCGTTGGCCCACGGCGCGGACCGCCCGGGCCAGGTGCTCGGCCACGCGGCGCTCCGTCACCGCGGCGGTCAGCCCGTGACGGACGAGCTGCTCCACCTCCGGTTCCAGAGGCGGAGCCAGCACCAGGATGGGCGCCTGGAGCCCGTGGCGGCGGAGTTCCAGCCCCTCCTCCACCGTCGTCACGCCGAGCCAGCCGGCGCCGGCGGCCACGGCGACGCGGGCCGTTTCCACCGCGCCCAGGCCGTAGGCGTCGGCCTTGACGACCGCCATCAGCGCGGTCCCGGCGCCGAGCAGCCCCCTGACCTGCCGGACGTTGTGGGCCAAGGCGTCGGTGTCGACCTCCACCCAGCGGGGGCCGGCGATCCCGGTGAGCAGCGCCAGGGTCTCGAATCGGTCCACGGCTAATCCACCCCCGCCGGCGCATGCACCCCATCGGATCTCTGGATCCGATGGGAACCCCGCTCCCGGTCGGCGCGTACCGCGGCCTGGCGCCGCCGGCCCAGGGAATGGAGCACGTTGGAGTAGAGGGGCCCGGCCACGTTCCAGAGGCGGTACCACAGGGGGGACAGGGCCAGGTCGTATTCGCCGATGAACTCGGTGTGCACCCCGTTGAAGCCCTTCTTGAACCGGTACAGGCCGTGGAGGGGATGGTCCGGCGAGTCGGTGCCGGGGGCGCCGCGGAAATCGTACAGCGTGCAGCCCCGCTCCTTGGCCCAGCGGATCATCGTCCACTGCATGAGGTGGTTGGGCATGTGCTCGCGGTGGCGGTTGGCCGAGGCGCCGTAGAGGTACCAGGCCTTCTCGCCCAGGGTCAGGGCCAGGGCGCCGGCGATGGGTTCGCCCTGGTACCAGGCCAGGAACACCCGGGCGTAGTCCCGCTCGACCAGCTCGTCCCATATGACCTCGAAGTACTGCCGGTTGCGGATCAGGAACCGGTCCCGCTCCGCCGTCTCGGCCAGCAGCCGGTAGAAGACGGGCAGCTCGTCCCGCGCCGCTGCGCGGATCTCCACGCCCCGCCGCTCGGCCAGCCGGATGTTGTACCGTGTCTTGTGGGCAAAGGACGCCATCAGCTCGTCCAGACCGGGGGTGATGTCCAGGCGGAAGACGAAGCGGGGCTGGGTGCCCTCGAAGTTCCCCCCATGCCCGGCCGGCACGAAGCCTCGGGCCGCCAGGTAGCGCGTCAGCGGTTCGTCGGGCGCCGGCACGTCGGGGTCGATCTTCCAGAGGATGGCCCCCTCCCGCCGCCCCACCTCGCGCACCGCCGCCAGGAAGGCGTCGAAGAGGGCCTCGTCGCGCAGGTCGAACACCGGCCCGCGCGGGGAATAGAGAATGCAGCGGTTGAGCCGCGGCAGCCGGCGCTTCAGGAGGAGCGCCGCGGCCGCGATCCGTCCGGCGTCCTCCAGCACGAGACAGAGCGGCCGCCAGCCCGTCCGCCCCTTGACCTGCCCCCAGGCATGCGTCTGCAGGATGTGCCCCTTGGGGTGGGCGGCGACGAAGGCGTCATAACGCGCGGCGTCTTCCGGTCCGATCAGGCGGCTTTTCAGCGACGATCCCAAAGGCACTCGCCTCACCCTTAGTCAACGCTTCAGGCTGCGCTCCAGGTCGTCGAGCTGGCGCTCCAGCCGTTCCTGGCGGCGGCCCATGTTCATCAGGAAGAGAACGATGCCGGCCCAGATCACGGCGTATCCGAAAAACAACCACTTCAGGGTCGAGAGCGGGAGTGGCGCCATCATCGCATACCCCCTTGGAGAAGGTTTTCCTTCAATATCTGAGTCCGTTCGCGCAGGTGTTCCATGTGCAGCCGCAGGTCGAGCATGTAGACGTAGAAAACGGTGAAGGTCAGCACCGCGGCCACCAGTGCCACGACCATCATCGGCACCATGTCCACCTTGGTCAGACCGATGACGTACGGATGGTAGCTGTTCCACCACTTCACCGACATGTGGACGATGGGCACGTCGACGAAGCCGATGACCCCCAGCCCGGCCGCCATCCGCGCCCGCCGCTCGTCCCCCTCGCCGGTGGCCCGCAGCAGCAGGTAGCCGACGTAGATGAACCAGAGCAGCAGTGTGGTCGTCAGGCGCGGTTCCCAGACCCACCACTTGCCCCAGACGGAGCGGCCCCAAACCATCCCCGAGACCAGCGCAATGGAGGTGAAGAAGACCCCCAGCTCGGCCGAGCAGAAGGCCGTCCGGTCCCAGCGCCGGGCGCCGGTCCGCAGATAGGCGATACTGGCGACGAAGACGACCAGGAAGCTCAGGTAGGCGTTCCAGGCCGAGGCCACGTGGAAGTACATGATCCGCTGGCGGTCGGCCATGGTGGCTTCCGGCGGCGCGACGACAAAGGCCAGGTAGAGGCTCGTGATGCCCATGGGCAGCAACAACCAGGGGAAGATCCTCCTCACCAACGGCTATCCCTCCAGTAGGTATTCGAATACCAGGAACGGCACGACGACAAAAACCGCGTCATAGGCCGCCAGCGCCCGCAGCCAGGCCACGGCCGTGGCCGCGTCCCCCGCCATGGCGCCCGCCGTGGCCCGCACCGCCCCGATGACCACCGGCACCAGCAGCGGGAACAGCAGGATCGGCAGCAGCACCTCGCTGGCCCGGGTGTTGGCCGCCAGGCCCGAGAGAAAGGTGCCCGCCGCCGTGAACCCCACGGTGGCCAGCGCCAGCACCGCGGCCAGGAGCAGGCCGCCCTTGAAAGAGACGTTCAGCAGGGCGAAGAAGACCGGCGTCAGGATCAGCTCCACCAGGGTCATGAACAGCCAGTTGGCCAGGAACTTCCCCAGGAAGATGGCGCTCCGGTCGCCCGGCGCCAGCACCAGCCCCTGCAGCGCGTCGTTCTGCTTCTCGGTTATGAAGGAACGGTTCAGGCCCAGGGTGCCGGCGAAGAAGTAGGCCACCCACATCAGGCCCGGGAATATCCCCGTCAGGTCGTGCTCCACCGGGTCGAAGGCGAAGCCGAAGATCAATGCCACCAGGGCCGCGAAGATCAGGACGGCGGCCAGGATCTCCTTGGCCCGGAACTCGACCACGACGTCCTTCCAGACGATGGCCATGGACTTCGCCAGCACCCGCCCCACCCCCATACGGCGTCTCTTGTTAGTCCGGCGGCTGTCCGACCGCGTCCTCATACAGCCGGGCGAAGTCCGCGGGCCCCACCGCGCCGCAGTCACCCGCGCCGGCGATCCGCCCCCGGTTGAGGATCAGGAAGCGGTCGGCGACATCGAGGGTCTCCGCGAAGTCGTGGGAGATCAGCAGGCAGGCGCCGCCGCCGCCGCGGAACTCCCGGAGCAGATCGATCAGCAGGCTCCGCCCCGCCTGGTCCAGCCCGGTGAAGGGCTCGTCCATCAGCAGGAGACGCGGCCGGTGCAGCAGGGCCCGGCCGATGGTCAGGCGCTGCTTCATGCCGCGGGAAAAGGTGGCCACCGGGTCGCGGGCGGCAAAACCCAGACCGACGCGCTCCAGTATCTCCGACACCCGCCGCCGCAGGTCCCCCACCCGGTACAACCGGCCATAGAACAGGAGGTTCTCTTCGGCCGTCAACAGGTCGTAGAGGAACGTCCCGTGGCCGACCATGCCCATGGCTGCACGCAGGCTGGCCCCGTCCTTCACCGGGCGCCCCTCCCACAGGATCTCGCCGGCGCTGGGACGCGTAAGGCAGGCCAGGACCTTGAGGAGGGTGCTCTTGCCCGCCCCGTTCGGGCCGAAGATCGCGCAGATCTGGCCGGGTTCCAGTTCCAGGCTCACGTCCCGCAGGATTTCCCGGTAGCCGAACCGCTTGGCGATCCCCCGCGCCGCCAGCCCAGCCCCGCTCACCGGTCCCGGGAAACCCCCGCGCCGCGGCCGGAACCGCCCCGGGCGCCTCCGCCGGGCTTGCCGCCGCCCCTGTCGCCCGCCTTGTCCCGGCCGGGCTTGCGGCCCGCCGCCTCCCGTTCCATGATCGCCGCGGCCTCCTGGGCGAACTCGCTTTGCAGCCGCCGGTAGTCGGCCTCTGCCACCTTGCCCATCTGATAGTCGTATTCCAGCTCGCTCAGGGCGCGGAAGACATGCTGTTCGCGGCCGGCCTCCACCTGCCGGCGCCGCGGCCACACGGCGACCAGCGTGCCGACGACGAGCAGGTAGGTGCCGACCCACACCCAGGCGACCAGCGGGTTCCACCAAGCCTGGAAGGAGGTAACCATGTTCTCGTCCCAGCCCCCGGCCATGAGAACGTACAGGTCACCGGCCCAGCCGCCCCGGATGGCGGCGTGGACCTGGGGTTGCTGCTCCCAGTTTGGATAGACCCGGATAGCGGGTTCCAGTGTGCCGACCTCGCGGTCACCCTTCCTGACCTGCAGGATGGCGTAATAATTCGTGGCGCCGCCGTGGATCGTGGTCGCGTCCACGCCCTGGTAGGTCAGGGTGTACGCGCCGACCCGGAAGGACTCGCCCGGTTTGACCCCGGCCACCTTGACGGACTGCTGGAACGCCATCAGGCCGATCACGCCGACGGCCATCAGGAGGATGCCGGTGTGAACGATATAGCCGCCGTAGCGCCGCGGGTTCCGCTTGACCAGCCCGGCTAGGGCCGCCGCCGGGTTCTGACCCGTCAGGCGCGCCCGCGCCCGGCAGCCGCCGGCGAACTCGCGCAGGACGGTGAAGAGCGCGAAGGCCGATACCCC
>DYIH01000139.1:461-4902 GCA_020723785.1 Thermaerobacter marianensis | reverse complement strand
CCGCCCGCCGGCCCCTTCGCGTCGGACGATCAGCAATGACAGGTACTCGAGCTCCCGCCCGGCCAGGCTGTCGAGGTCGCGGACCACTTCCTCCTCTTCGGAGGTCGCCTTCTTCACGTAGACGGCGCGGCCCGCCGGACCCGCCCCGGCCAGCGCCTTCAGGAGCTGGGGCAGAACGCTGTTGCATTTCATGAAGACCAGGGTATCGAAGTCCTCTAGGAAACGGCCCCCGCCTCGTACGCCGCCGGCAGGATGGCGATGCGTTCGCCGGCATTGGCCAGGGGCAGCCCGGCCCGGCACGCGGCCGCCGTCACCGAGGGCACGCCCGGGATCACCTCGGTCCGGTAGCGGGGGTAGCGGGTCCGCAGCCGCTCCCAGATGTAGATGAACGTGCTGTACAGGAAGGGATCGCCCTCCGTGATGAAGGCGCAGTCGCGCCCGGCGGCCAGGTATCCGGCCACCGTCTCCACGTGGGCGTCCCAGACGCCTTCCAGGCGGGCGAAATCGCGGGTCATGGGGAAGACCAGGCCGACGATCTCCTGCCGCGACGGGTCCAGCAGGCCGCGGACGATCCCGTAGGCGTAACCGGCGTCTTCCGCGCTGCGCTTGGGCACCAGCACCACCGGCACCGATGCCAGGATGCGCAACCCCTTGACCGTCAACAGGTCCGGGTCGCCCGGCCCCACACCGACACCATAGAAACAGCCGCTCACCGGCCACCCTCCTCGATGAACAGGTCGTCCGGCAGCCCCTCGCCGGGGCGCCAGGCCGTGATGATGAAAACGGGGTCCAGCGATGCCAGCCTGGTCAGGGACAGCTCCTCCCCGCCCTCGATACCCCTGCCGGCGGCGACGGGCCGGCTGCGGGCGATCTGCACCAGGGTGACATCCCGCTCCCAGCCGCGGCGGCGCAGCAGCCTGTCGGCCTCGGCCAGGTTCTCCAGGGTGGCCGCGTTGAGGACGACCCGACCGCCTGGCCGCAGGCGCCGGCAGACCTCCTCCAGGATGCCCTCCATCCGCCCGCCCGAGCCCCCGATGAAGACGGCGTCCGGATCGGGGAACGCCTCCAGCCCCGCCGGGGCCACCCCCTGCACCGCCTCCATGTTGCCCACGCCGAAGCGGGCGATGTTGCGGCGGATGTTGTCCATGTCCGCGGCGTTCTTTTCGATGGCGTAGACCCGGCCCTCGGGGGCCAGGCGGGCGGCCTCGATGCCCACCGCACCGGTGCCCGCCCCGATGTCCCAGACGATGCTGTCCCGGCGCAGGTTCATCCTGGCCAGGCTGAGGACGCGGACCTCGGTCTTGGTGATTAGGCCCCGCCGCGGCTTCCGCTGGTGGAAGGCACCCTCCGGCAGGCCCAGGCCCCACAGGGCGGCCGCCCGCTCCACCGGCCCGCCCGTGCCTGCCGCCACCGGCCCGCCCGTGCCTGCCGCCACCGGCCCGCCCGCGGCCGCCGCCGGCTCCCCCGCCAACCCCGCCGCCGGCTCCGTCCCGCCGGCCGCCGCCGGTTCCGCTTCGCCGGCCAGGATGAGGACGTTCAACGGGGAAAAGTCCGCGCCGCCGGCGGCCAAACGGGAGAGGCTGGTTTCAGTGACCCGCTCATCGGCGCCACCCAGGTTCTCGCAGACGTACGCCGCGCGGTCGGCCACCCCCGCGGCCAGCAGGGCGCGCGCCACGGCGGCGGGCGTGTGGCGGTCGTCGGTGAACAGGCCCACCTTGGGATGGCGGCGCACCCCTTCGACGACATCGGCGACCGGCCTTCCGTGAACGCTGGCGAGCCAGGCGTCGTCCCACGGCAGGCCCACCCGGGCGAAGGCCAGCTGCATGCTGCTCACGTTGGGCACGATCTCCACGCGCCGCCTGGACAGTTTGCCGGTCAGGTAGCGGGCGATGCCGTAGAAATTGGGATCCCCCGAGGCCAGGACCACCGCCCGGCGGCGGCCCAGGCACTCGGCGAGACGCCCGGCCACCTCGGCCAGGTTGGACTTGATCACCAGCCGTTCCGCCGGGTGATCGGGGAAAAAGGCCAGGTGCCGCTCCCCGCCGGCCAGCAGCTCGGCCTCCTCCACCAGCCGCAGGGCGCGGGGCGTCAGGCCGGCCGGTCCGTCCTCGCCGATGCCGATGATGCGGATCCTGTCCACCGCCACTTCAACTCCAATCCGCGCAACGTCCTTCGTCACTCCGGATCCCCCCTTCCCATCGCGATGTCCTCAACCGGCGGCCCGTCCCAGCACATTCCCGTCGAAATCGGTCAGGATGAACTCCAGGGCCGGCGCGCCCCCGACCTGCTCCCGGGCATGGCCCAGGGCCAGTTGACAAAGACGGTCGAAGAACCCCTCCACGCCCCGGGCCAGGACGATCTCCGCCACGTGGCGGGCCGTGTTGGCGCCGCGGATCTCGGCCAGCGCCCCGCCGGACACGCCGCAGTCGGCCGCGACCCCGGCCAGGAAAGCGGTGTCCACCTCGGAAGACCGGGCGTGCAGGTGAAAGTGGCCGGCCGCCACCTTGGACAGCTTGCCGACCATGCCGCATACCGTCGCCCGGGCGAATCCCTTGGCGGCGGACGCTTTCAGGGCGAATCCGAGGAACTCCCCCATCTGGATGAATGCCTCCTCGGGCAGATCGGGCAGCAGCCGTTGGGCGAAGGCCTCGCTCCGCCCTCCCGTCGTCAGCACCACGTGGCGGCAGCCCGCCGCGGCGGCGACGTCCAGGGCCCGGTCGATGCTGGCCCGGAAGGCGGCCGTCGAGTAGGGTATCACCAGCCCCGTCGTCCCCAGGATGGAGATGCCCCCGACGATCCCCAGCCGGGCGTTGAGGGTCTTCCGGGCCCGCTCCTCGCCGTCGGGGCAGGAAACGGTCAACCGGATGCCGCGCCCGGCCAGCACCCGGTCCGCATCCAGGCCGGCCTCGGCCATGCCTTCCCGCACCGAGGCGCCGATCATCCGCCGGGGCACCGGGTTGATGGCCGGAGCGCCGACCGGCACCCCCAAGCCCGGCTTGGTGACCACGCCGACCCCCGGCCCCCGATCCAGATGCAGGCCCGGTGTCTCGCTCCAAACGGCGGTGGCGCACAGCTCGGCGCCGTGGGTCACGTCCGGGTCGTCGCCGCCGTCCTTGATCACCGAGCAGAAGGCTTCGCCCGGATCGACGCGGCAGCGGTTCATGGCAAAGGACACCCGGCGCCCCATGGGCAGGGTGATCGCCACCGCCTCCACCGGCCGCCCCGTCACCAGGGCCATGGTGGCTCCCTTGGCCGCCGCCGCGCTGCAGGCACCGGTGGTGAACCCGGTTCGCATCCGCCCCGTAACCGCCGTCCCGCCCGTCATCGCCGGCCACCCGGCCCGCGCACGCCGCCAGCGGCGCGCGGGTGACCGAGGCGGTCGCGGCGGTCGCCGCCGCCAGGGCGGTCGCCGTCGTGGCGGTCGCCGCGGTCGTGGCGGTTTTCGTGATCGCTGCCGTGGCGGTCGTGGTGATGGTGGTGATGGTGGTGATGGCCGTCATGGCCGGCGGCCAGCCGGTACCGGCAGGCGTCGCAGTTCACCGCCACACCGCCCCTCCGGGCCTCGTCGGCGCGCTCCAGCACCAGACGGATGACGTTGGGGTGGGTACCCATGCCGTCGGGCCCGGCGAAAACGAAATCGACGCCGGGGTGGCCGGCGGCGATCCCGGCCAGCATCCGCTGCATCCGCTTCATCAGCACGCCGGTGAAGAGGAAATAGGGCAGGACGATCACCCGGCGCGCCCCCAGCGCCAGGCAGCGCCGGACACCGCCGGGGAGATCGGGGCGCGTGATCCCGATGAAGCAGCATTCCACCCACCGGCAGCCCCGCCGTTCCCACAGGAGCCGCCCCGCCTTGAAGAGGTCGCCGTTGGCGTCCGGGTCGCTGGAACCGCGCCCGACGAGGAGGACGGCCGTCTCCGACCGGTCCCGGGGTTCGCCGGCTCCCTCCGCGGCCGCCAGCCGGTCCTCCAGTATCTCCAGCAGCAGCGGGTGCACGCCGAGGGGCCGGCCGTAGCGGAAGGTGACGAACGGATACCGGGCGCGGGCCCGGTCCAGGTGTCCGGGGACCTCCACCTTGGCGTGGCCGGCCCCCAGCAGCACCAGGGGCACGACGGCCACGTCGCGACCGCCCCGGGCCACCAGGCGGTCGATGCCTTCCGGGATCGGGGGCTCGGCCAGCTCGATGAAGCATGGTTCGACAATCTCCTCCGGCCGCGCCCCGGCCACCTGTGCCGCCAGATCCAGAAAGCGCGCGTTGCCCTCCGGGTCCCGGCTCCCGTGGCCGACCAGGAGAATGGCCTTGCGTGCCCCGTCCAACGCCGGCTTCCCCCCACTCCCCGTGATGAACGTATTCCAGGCTCCCTTGGCGCCGCCGGCGCGCTAGGCCAGCCGCAGCAGCGCGTTGACCGCCGCCGCCGCCAGCGGGCTGCCGCCGCGGGCG
>DYIH01000139.1:0-451 GCA_020723785.1 Thermaerobacter marianensis | reverse complement strand
TGGTGATGTGCGGAACCGCCCGCCGGGCCAGTTCCGCCTTCGCCTCGGCGGCGGCGACGAAGCCGACCGGTATCCCGACGACGAGGGCCGGCGGGGCCATCCCGCCGTCGATCAGGTCCAGGAGGGCCAGGAGCGCCGTCGGCGCGTTGCCGACGGCTACCACCGAACCGGCCATCGCCGGCCCCATGAGGCGGACGGCGGCGACGGCCCGCGTGGTGCCCTCGGCCCGGGCCCGCTCCGCCACGCCGGGTTCGTCGATGACGCAGCGCACGGCGCACCCGAGCCGCGCCGCCCTGGCGGCGTCGATGCCCGACGCCACCATCTTCACGTCGGTGAAGATCGGCGCACCGCCGCGCAGGGCCGCCACCCCCGCCGCCACCGCCTGCGGGTGGACGCGCACGTCGGGGGCCAGGGGCGCGTCGCCGGCAGCGTAGATCATCCGCACCAGCAC
>DYIH01000138.1 GCA_020723785.1 Thermaerobacter marianensis | reverse complement strand
TGGAGCATCGGCGCAACCCTCCCGCCACTTCAGCGTGTTTGTCGTGCCCGTAGTCTCCCTCGCCGCGGGAGGGGTCATGCAACTCCAACCCCGCCGAATGTTTTGGATTCCGCGGGGACGACGCACCACCCCAGCGCATCTTTGGATGGGGTGTAACCGATCCAAGGTTCACTGCTCGGCCGGGTCGCCCTTCTTCAGGTGCACGCCGCCCCTCGGCTGGACGAAGAGCGTACCCTGGTTGTCGTAAGTGGCCAGAAGCACCTGGTGCGGGCCGTCCAGGCCCTGGTGGCGGAGCTGCTGGTCCAGCCACTCGCGGCTTTGGCCGAGTTCCTCCAGGATCGCGTCATCGACGACACCGTCGACCACCAGGTTGACGGGCAGGTCCTCCTTTGGCGGCGCGACGCCCAGGTCGGCGGGGGTGGCCGGACGCTTGTCCGACTTGGGGATGACGCTCAGTTTCCCCATGGGCTCCAGGATGGCGAATTCCACGTCGCTCACCCGGTGGACGTTCTTTTCCCGGAGCTGGCTGAGGAGCTCGTTGAGGTTGTAGCGCAGGGCGCGCAGTTCGTTCTCGTTGATGCGTCCGTGGGCGATCACCACGCTGGGCTTGCCGGCCACCCAGGCGCGCACGCGCATGTTCTTGAGCATAAGGTAGCTCATGCCGACCTCCATGGCGGCGATGGTGCCCACGGGGATGAGGCCGACCCAGATGGGGAGCCTGTCCTGCTCGATAGCGATGATGGCCGCGTCGGCGATCATGATCGTGACCACCAGGTCCAGTGGTGACAGCTTGGCCAGTTCGCGCTTGCCCATCACGCGCATGACGACGACCAGGACCAGGTAGAAGAGCACCGTTTTGCCGAAAAGGCCCAGAGGCGAAGGCATTTGGCTTCCTTGCAAGCATTCCATCTCCCCGGAGAGTCTGTTGGCGAAAGACACATTCATAAGGTTTCGTACTCGTTACGAATGGTATTCGATGGTATGATATAGATGGGGCTATCAAGGTTTGGCGGGGGGTGTGGGAATGCGGCTGGGTCCGACGGAACTGCTGATAATTCTCGGCATCCTGTTGCTGATCATCGGCCCCAGGAAGCTGCCGGAACTGGGACGCTCCCTGGCCGGCGCCATCGGGGAGTTCCGCAAGGCGCGCCGGGAGTCCGGGGACGACGACGGCGCCGCGGACGCGAAAGGGAAGGAGACCGGGGGCTAGATGTCGGAGCGGGTGCGGGAGGGCCGCCGGGCAGCCCGGAGCCACATGTCCCTGGTGGAGCACCTGGAGGAATTCAGGCGGCGCCTGATCGTGACCATCTTGGCCCTGGCGGCGGGGGTGGTTGCCGGTTGGTACCTGGCACCCGGTGTTCTGGAGTTTCTGCTGCGCCCGGCCAGGGAGGCCGGCGCCCAGATGGTCCAACTGGCGGCGGCGGAACTCTTGTGGGTCTATGTCAGGCTGGCCGTGGCGGGCGGTCTGGTGCTGGCCTCGCCGCTGATACTCTACGAGGCGATGGCCTTCCTCTGGCCCGGTCTGGAGCCCGGCGAGCGCCGCGCCGTCCTGGTCCTGTTGCCTTTCGCCGTCGTGCTCTTCGCCGCCGGCACGGCCTTCGCCTACTTCCTGTTCCTGAAATACCTCTTCAGGTTCTTCCTCGGCTTCACGGTCCCCGGGGTCACGCCGACCCTCTCGGTCGGCAGCTACGTGTCGACGGTCCTCGGCCTGATCCTGCCCTTCGGGCTGGTCTTCGAGCTCCCGGTGCTGCTTGCCCTGGCGGCCCGCCTGGGCCTCGTGACGCATCGGTTCCTGTCGCGCAACCGCAAGTACGCCGTGCTGGTCATCTTCATCGTGGCGGCCGTTCTGACCCCGCCCGACCCGATCTCCCAGATCGTCATGGCCGTACCTCTGCTGTTGCTCTACGAGGTCAGCCTGGCCATCGTCCGGGTGGTGGCCCGCCGGTCCCCGGCCCAACGGCCCGAACCCGGGGCCAAACCGGTCTAGGCCCGCCCGCGAGGGCTTTCCGCCTCGTCCGCCCGCGCCGCGGTGGTCACGTAGTAACTGCAGCAGGCGTCCCCCTTGGCGATGCACTGTTCCTGCCTGACCTCCGCGCCCAGCAGGGATTCGAAGAGGATCCGCTCATATTGGCAGGCGACCGGGTAGCGCTCGGCCACCCGGGCCATGGTGCAGTTGTGCTCGATCAGGTAGAACCCGCCGGACCGCTGGCCGTACTCGGCCATATAGCCCCTTTCCTGGAGGGCCTGGGTCAGTTCCGCGAGGCGGCCGGGCAGGTCCTTGGCGGTGAGGCGGGCGGCGTAGTTCTCGCGCAGCTTCTCCATGCGCATCCTGAACACGGTGTCGACCTTTTCGTCGCCATCCAGGGCGCTGATGATGTCCAGCAGGGTGATGGCCAGGTTGTCATAGCTGCGGGGAAACATTTCGTCGCCGTGGGCCGTCAGGGTGTAGACCCGCGCCGGGCGGTCCATCTGCCCGCGTCGCTTGACCGACTCGATGAGCCCGTCGCGTTCCAGGACGGCCACGTGCTGCCTTACGCCCATGGCGCTGATCCCCAGTTCGCGCTTGAGTTGATCGACGGTCATGCCGCCGCTGTTTTTCAAAAGAACGAGAATCTCCTGACGGGTCGGGCTTTGTCCCAGTTCCATCGCTTTCGCCTCCTCCGTCCCGTCTGTGGATTTTCGATGCGTGACGCCGGACCGTGCCGGATTCCTTGAACAGAATCTTACCACAGACTTTCCGGGGTTAGGAAGGTTAAAAAAGTTATAAATGGAGCCTGTCGACGCGGTCGGTGGTTAGCCGCCTGCGCCAGCGAATGGAAGCTGATCTATGCCACCCAGAAGCAGGGACCCACCGAAGCGATTCACTTGACCGTTGACCTGTTTATGGACTATATTTGGTCATATACGGGGGAGGTGTACCATGAAGCTATCCAGCCAGATCAAGCCGATCAGTTACTTGAAGGCCCATGCCGCTGAAATCGTGCGGAGCCTGGGCGAGCGGCGGGAGCCGCTGGTCATCACCCAGAACGGTGAGGCCAAGGTGGTCATCCAGGACATCGAAAGCTACGAGCAAACCCAGGAAACCATGGCTCTGTTGAAGATCCTGGCGCTTGGCAACCGCCAGATCGAGGAAGGCAGGGTTCAGCCCGCCGCCGATGCAATCAAGCGCCTGCGTGAGCGGCGGGAGGACCGCTGATGTCCTACGCGGTTTTTTTGACTGATGACGCGGCACATGACCTCAACGAGATCTACGACTACATCGCCATGCACGACGGGTCAGGGAAAGCGGACCATGTTGCAGGGCAGATCGAAAAAGCATTCCTGAGCCTGGGCGATTCCCCCGAGCGCGGAGCCTATCCGAAGGAGTTGCTGGCGCTGGGTATTCGGGAATATCGCGAGATTTTTTCAAACCCTACCGCATCATTTACAGAGTCATAGAGAAAAACGTCTTTGTCCTCCTGATCGTGGACGGACGTCGTGACATGCAGGCACTTCTGCAGCGGCGTTTGCTGGGGGCTTGAAATACACTTTTTTGAATACATCCTGAGAGAGGTGGCGGCCACGGTCAACCGGCACCTGGTCGCCGGCGTGCTGTGGACCATGCTGGCCGTCTCCCGCATGCCCGATTCAACGAAGGTTTTGTGACAGGTTCATTGGAGGAGGAGAATCGAGAGGGTCCGTGGTATTTACCAAGCAGAGAAATGCACAAGCACGGCCGGGTGCCCATGTTCATGGGAGAATAGGGAAGTCCCGGGGCGCGTGAACACGGGGTGAGATGACCCGTTTCCACGCGCCGCATAAAGGGTGCGGAGCCCGCCACTGTAGTCGGCAAGCCCCTCGCAACCAGGTCCCGACGGATGCGGATCCGTTGGGGCGGGAGAACGCCACTGGGCGGAAGCCCGGGAAGGCGCGGGGGGTGATGACCCGGAGCCAGGAGACCTGCCCGGCCGTTTATTGTCTCCCTTCGTGCGCTGAGGGAGGCGGGGGTTTTGGCACGATCCCCGGCCCGTTCGGGCTGGGTTTTTTTATGTCTGCCCCCGTCCGGCGCCCGGCACCTGCCGCGCTGCCGCGCGGTCTTGCGGCCTGCGTTCCGGGCGTTCGGGCGACCGGAAAGCCGAAGGAGGTTGATGAACATGTCGTTGTTGGAACGGACCATTTCGGAGATCGCGCCCCCTGACGAGGCGGCCATGGCCGCGGCGCGGCGGCGGCTGGACGGGCTGACCAAGCCCCTGGGCAGCCTGGGCCGTCTGGAGGAGGTCGCCGAGCGGCTGGGGGGGATCACACGGGAACCGTTTCCCAGCGTGTCACCCCGGTCGGTGGTCGTGATGGCCGGCGACCACGGCGTTACGGCCGAAGGCGTGTCGGCCTTCCCGTCGGAGGTTACCGCCCAGATGGTCTACAACTTCCTGCGGGGCGGGGCGGGGATCAACGTCCTGGCGCGCCTGGCCGACGCCCGGGTACGCGTCGTGGACGTGGGCGTGGCCGCCGATCTCGCCCATCCCGGACTCGACCGCCGGCGGGTGCGGCCAGGGACGGCCAACCTGGCCGAGGGGCCGGCCATGAGCCGGGAGGAGGCCGTCCAGGCCCTGGAGGCAGGGATTGAGGTGGCCGGCGAGGAGATAGAGGGCGGGGCGCGCCTCCTTTGCCTGGGGGACATGGGTATCGGCAACACCACCCCGGCGAGCGCCATCATCGCCGCCTTCAGCGGGCTGCCCCCCCGTGACCTGGTCGGCCACGGTTGCGGCGTGGACGGCGACGGGGTGCGGCGCAAGGCCGAGGTGATCGACAAAGCCCTGCGGGTCAACGCCCCCGACCCGGCCGACGCGCTGGACGTCCTGCACAAGGTCGGCGGCCTGGAGATCGCCGGGCTGGCCGGCGTGGTGCTGGGCGCGGCGGCACGGCGGG
>DYIH01000137.1:1262-4911 GCA_020723785.1 Thermaerobacter marianensis | reverse complement strand
GGTTAATAATTTCGAGCTGCAGGCCGAGCCCTGCCCGATGGTCGTCGGTGGGCCCGATGCCCCAGAATTCATTTCGGGGGAGGACGTCACCTGGCAGGGGTGGGTTCAGGCGTGGGCCGCCAGCTTCTCCGGGCAGCGTGGGACGGGGAGGGTTTGGGTTTCACCGTCGTCGTCGATCGTCACCACCTGGGTGACACGCCCGTTGCGGGTGGTGAACTCGACGCAGCAACTGTTGCAAAAAAAAGTGATGCTGATGGAACGGGAGCCTTGCCGGCGCCGGTGCTGTTGAAGGATGCCCAGGGAACCGGCATGACCGCACAAGGGGCAACGCATCGCTCAACCGCTCCTTTCATCCCGCAAAACCCCTGCCGGCTTGCCGGCGGGGGCCTGTTTGGACATCGAGGAGCCACCCAGACCAGGCCCCTCGATGTCCCATCGGCTTTGGCTTGAGTCCATATTAACGGGTCAACCTCAAAAGGAACTCAAACATCGGTAAGGAAATGATAAGAAATAATCAACGCACACGACATTCGTAACCGGGAGAGTGTGAGAGGTCATGCGCATCGGGCTGATGGGCGGCACCTTCGATCCCATCCACTACGGACACCTGGTGGCTGCCGAAGGGGCGCGCCATGCCCTCGGCCTGGACCGGGTGTTCTTCGTCCCTGCGGCCTGTCCGCCACACAAGGTGGGCCGGCCGATAACCGCGGCGCATCACCGCCACACGATGACCCTGCTGGCGACGCTTTCCAACCCGGCTTTTGCCGTTTCCACCATCGAACTCGACCGGCCCGGCCCGTCGTATACGATCGATACCCTGGCCGTCTTCCGCCACGAGTGGGGTCCGGCGGCGGATCTGACCTTCATCACCGGAGCCGACGCGTTGCTGGAGATCCTCAATTGGCGAGCACCGGAGGAGTTGCTGGCGGCGGCGCGGTTCGTGGCCGCCACGCGGCCGGGGTACTCTCCGGAAGGGCTGGAGGCCGTCAGGCAGCGTCTCCCCGAAAACCTGCGGCCGCGCATCACCACCCTTGAGGTGCCGGCCCTGGCCATCTCCTCCAGCGACCTGCGGTACCGCGTGCGACAAGGCTGTCCCATCAAGTACCTGGTGCCGGAGCTGGTTGAGGATTATATCCGCAAGGAAGGCTTGTACCGCTAGCATCGACCCGTGCATATCCCGGGGGATGAATCGGGTGGAATTGCTGTTTGATGATTCACATTGAGCGGCCTGATGCCGGGGTGTATAATTGCTCCGAATTTTAAAAATGAGAAGCAACGAGATGATGGCTGAGCGACGACGATTTATGACGATTATGCGCGGGCGGTTGAGTGCCGCCCGCTATCGTCATGCCATTGGTGTAGCAAAAACGGCCGCCGCACTGGCGCGGCGGTTCGGGATCGACGTGGAGCGGGCCTGGCTGGCCGGACTGCTGCACGACTACGCCCGCGAACTGGACGGCGTGGACTGCCTGCGCCTGGCCGGGCGTTACGGCTTGCTGGAGACGGTGGCCGAGCCGTCGGTGGACCTGCTGCATGCCCCGCTTGGGGCCTGCCTGTTACGGGATGAGCTGGGGGTTGCCGACCCGGCGGTGCTCCAGGCCGTGGCCCGGCACACGACCGGCGACGCCGGCATGACCGGCCTGGACAAGGTGGTCTACCTGGCGGACGCCATCGAGCCGGGACGCGCCTATCCGGGCGTGGACGCCATCCGGACTCTGGCCCGCCGCGACCTGGACCGGGCCGTGCTGGCGGCCATGGATGCCACCCTGGAACTCGTGCGCGCCCGGGGGCTCAAGCCCGATCCCCGCACCTCGCGGGCGCGCCGGGAGATCGCAGCCGGTATCGGGGAGAGGGCGGAGTAATATGGAGCCGCAGCGGGTCAAAACGAGGCGCGTGCCGCTCCGCGCGGCTTCGCTGGTCGCCGCCGGCGTCCTGGCCCTGTTCCTGGGCGCCGGCGGGACGGGCCTTTGGACCTTCCTATCCGGCCTGCGGGCAAATGGCCTCGGATACCGGGTTGCCGCCGATCCCGCCGCCGATGAGCGCATTAATGTCCTCGTCCTGGGGATCGACGCCGAGGGCGACGACATCCACCGTTCGGACACGATGATGGTCATCAGCATCGATCCGCTGACCCGCCGCATCGGGGTCCTGTCCATCCCGCGCGATACGCTGGTGGCGATTTCCGGGCGCCGCCAGCGGGAGAAGATCGCCCACGCTCACGCCCATGGCGGTCCCTCGCGGGCCATGGAGGCGGTGCGCGATTTTCTCGGCGAACCGGTGCATTATTACGTCCGGGTCGACTTCCGGGGCTTCAAGGCCCTGGTTGACGCCCTGGGCGGCGTCACCATCGATGTGGAAAAACCCATGCGCTACGTTGACCCGTACCAGAACCTGAACATCAATCTGGGGAAGGGGGTACAGCGGCTGGACGGGGACAAGGCCCTGCAGTACGTGCGCTACCGGCAGGACGGGGACATCCCGCGCATCCGCCGGCAGCAGAAGTTCCTGCGGGCACTGGCCGACCAAGCCTGGAGCCTGGGCGCGGCGCCGCGGCTCCCCCGCCTGGTGCGCGAACTGTCCCGCTACGTGGACACCGACATGAGCCCGGAAACCGTCCTGCGGATCGCCCGGCTGGCGGCGGCCGCCGGCCGCGAGGGCATCGAGATGGGTGCCGTCGCCACCGAGCCGGTCCGCACCCGGCGCGGCGACTACCTGGGCGAGGAGGCCGACCGCGGGGATCTGGCGGCCAAGGTCGACCGGTTGGTCCGCGGCATCGACCGGGAGGCCAACCGCCGGGTGGCCGTCCGGGTTATCGACAGCACCGGAACCCCGGGCGCTGCGGAGCGGGTGGCGGAGACTTTGGAACGGCAGGGTTACCGCCTGGCGGGGGTGTTCGATGCTGCCCGGCAGGACTTTCCGCACACGTCGGTAATATATCAGGAGGAAGCCATGCGGGACACCGCCGAACTCCTGGCGCGTTCCCTGCGGAGGGAAGCCGGCGCCGCCGCCCTCTATCGGGGCGGGCGGGCGGAGTGGTTTGCGCCGGCGGAAGGCGGGACGGGCCTGCCGGCTGACGTGGTGGTGACGGCGGGGCACGACATCGCCCCGCCTCGCGCCACCACCCATCAATGAAGGAACAGCGAAGCGCTTATACCTTTTAAAACCAAGGCGCGGCGCTTTTGAAAACGGTTAGGCGCGGTTGCCTCCCGGAGCGATTTCATCGAGCGGCGACCATGACTCCCGAGGGGTGTTGTGGTCGCCGCGGTGGAAACGCGGAGGAAGGCACGGTGCCGAAGGGGGACGGGATTGGACTCCAGGGAACGCGCCCGGCTGGCCGCGGCGGCCGCAGAAGAAAAGAAGGCCCGGGAGATCGAGGTCCTGGAATTGGGCGAGGTGACGGTGATCGCCGACTACTTCGTCATCTGCAGCGGCCAGTCGTCCATCCAGGTCCGGGCGATCGCCGACGCCGTGCGGGAGAAGATGACCGAGGCCGGGCACGGCCTCCTCCATTGGGAGGGGTATGAAAACGGCCGCTGGGTGCTGTTGGATTTCGGTGATGTCATCGTACATGTCTTTCTTGAAGAAGAGCGGAAGTACTACGACATCGAACGCCTTTGGCGGGACGCCCGGCGCTGGGAGCCGGCGGACG
>DYIH01000137.1:0-1245 GCA_020723785.1 Thermaerobacter marianensis | reverse complement strand
CAGCCCCGCCCAGGCCTATGGGACCCCGCCGAAGCGCCGTTTCGGCGGAATGGGCACTCCCGGCGCGTCTTGACTTCGAAAAAGGCGTTGAGTATAATCCGTGAGGCAGGCCAATGACGGACGAGGCTGAAGTACAAACAACCGATTTACGTGGGGGTATAGCTCAGCCGGGAGAGCGTCTGAATGGCATTCAGAAGGCCAGCGGTTCGAATCCGCTTACCTCCACCAAAAGAATGCTAGAGCCGCAAGGCTTGCGGGATATATACCCAAGGGAGGGGCCTTGCCGTCTTGCTGTTCGCCTGGCCGGGTGCGGCCAGGTTCATGCCCTTCCTCCACGTACGTGCCGGCCCAGGTCGCGGCAGAAATTCTCGTACTGCCCGAAGGCCAGCAGTTGCACGGCACGCCGTTCTTCATCCACCCGGTAGGCCAGCAGCCATTGGTCGTTGACAGCCTGAAACTTCTCCACAAGAACGTTACGCAGGGTGCCTTTCTTCCGATCTCCCTTGTATGGGTTCACGGCTATGCGCCGCACCTCGGCGTTCAACGCCTTCTTCAAGTTGGGTGGCAGCTTCTTCGCCATCTCTTCCCCCTCGCCGGGCCGTCCGCGCCGCCTGGCCATCCTATCTCTTTTTCCCGAACTCGAAAGAGCCAGGCAGCCTGTAGTCCATAGCGTCACCTTCGAGATATAGGGGTAAATGGCTGTGGCCGACCGGTCAGCCCGTCGAGCCCCGCGCCGCCGGCGCGGCCCCCTCCGGGGCTGCGGGGCGTTGACGGCCCGCCCGGGCCGGCGGAGGTCGTCGCCCGAAGGGGCCGGGGTGATCACGTCCGGCCTGCGGGGAGGCTGTTGGCCCGGAGGAAGGCGGCGGCTGCGGCCTTGTCCATCAGGCCTTGAGCCACTGCCAGGACCATTTTCTCGAACTCGTCCTCGCCGGCGTTCAGATCAAATCCGTTGAGGAGGAGAAAGACGACGGCGGCCGCCGCGCCCACGCGCTTGTTGCCATCCACGAAGGGGTGGTTCCGAACGATGTGAAACAGATACGCGGCCGCCATCTAGAAAAGGTCGTGGTGGAAGCGCGCCTCGCCCGCGCCGGCGGCAGGCATGGCCAGAGCGGAAACGAGCATGTCCATGTCGCGGATTCCGGCCAGGCCGCCGTACCGCTGGATCTGGTCACGGTGTATCTCCAGGACCTCCTCGAGGGTGAGAAAGAGCGGGTCCACAGCTCACTCGGCCAGGCGGCGCAGCGT
>DYIH01000136.1:2654-4919 GCA_020723785.1 Thermaerobacter marianensis | reverse complement strand
CCGCGCGGACGGCGGTGACGGCGACCACGGCCCGGCAGCCTTACGGCGGCCTGGTACGGGTGCGCGTCGAGTACTCGCGGGACTTCCGGGTGATCGGTTCCCGCCCCCTGCGCTGGGTCGCCGCCGCGGACGTGGAGGACGTCACGACCCAGGCGCCGGTGTTGCCGGCGGGCGCCTGCCGGGCACCCGGTTTCGCCTCGGCCCAGGGGAAGAACGGGCTGGAGTTCGCGGACGAGGCCAGCCCTCCAGCGGCGGGAAACGTGGCCGGTAATGGGGAGCTACACCGCGACGGCGGCTCGCAAGAAGACCGGGGCGGGGCGGGTGCCGGTTCCCAGCCGCCCGCCGGCAGCGGGTCCGGAAACGGCGATCTCGCCGCCAGACCGCCAGCAAAACCGGCTGGCGGCCGTGACGGCGGCGGCCAGGCAGACGGGCGGCGGAGTGGGGCTTACGTATACGACGCGGGCAAAGACTGCTGGCGGTACAGCCCGGAACCGGGCAGGATGTACGCCGCGGTGATGCCGCCGGGGACCGTCTGCACCATGGGGAGGCGATGACATGCGCGTGACAGCGAAACGCGCGGTGCTGGCGGCCGCCCTGCTGATGTTGGCGGGGTCGCCGGTATTCGCGGCCGATCCGAAGTTCCTTACCGACGGCAAAGACATTCCCGCCTGGGCCGCCGATCCCGTCGAGAACGTGGTCCGCTGGGAGATCATGCGTGGCTACCCGGTCCAGGGCAAGCCCGAGTGGTGGGGCGAGTTCCGCCCCAACGGGACCATCAGCCGCGCCGAGTTCGCGGCGATCCTGAGCCGGGCGCTGGACGAGAACGGTGCGGGCGCGCCGCAGGGCGGCTTCCGCGACGTCCCGGCCACGGCCTGGTATGCGGCCAACGTCAACGGTCTGGTTCAGGCCGGGATCATCCGTGTCGGGGACTATGGCCTCGCCGTGCTGCGTCCTGACGAGCCGATCACCCGCGCCGAGTTGGCGACGTGGGTCGGCCGGGCGGCCGCCCGTGAAAAGATTCAGCCGGCCCAGGCCGATCCCGGCCTGACGGACCTGGCCGCGGAGAAGTACCGGGACGAAATCGTCCTCGCCGCCCGGACGGGCATCGTCCGGGGCTTTGAGGACCGGACCTTCCGGCCGAAGGCAACGGCCACCCGGGCCGAGGCTGCGACCATGATCCACCGGTTGGTCAGTCAGATGACGTCCGGCGCGCCGGAAGTTAAGGATCTGGAGCGGTTGGATGCTGAAGGCATGGCCATCATGACTTGGGCGGAGAAGCAGCACGACCAAAGGCTTGCCACCAAAGAGGGGCTGGCGCCGCATCTGGAGAGGTACGACACTCCTATCATGCTGGCCCTTGATGCCGACGACCAAAGGTTCTTTTTGGGTAACCCGGTGTGGTACTCGGAGAAGCGCCACATCGAGGTTCAACCGGTTTTTATGGGTCGCACGGTGGCTATCACCGTTGGCGGCTCGATGCACCGCACAAAGCTGGATAACGGTGCTTGGGAAGTTGATCCAGGCTGGAGCTATCGTGGGCATTACCTTTGGTGGCTGAAGGTGAACGGTCAATGGAAGGTATCCGGCGGTAAGGTGTACCAGACCAAACCAGATTCTACGGAATGGGAATTACCACCCTTCTACCAGCCTATAAAGTACAATCAGGGGAACCGCCCGGCCAACGTGGGCGAGTCCACCTGCTGCTGGGGCGAGGACGGCGTGATGATCTACGACCCCGGCGCCGACCCACCGCAGACCGCCCGCTTCGGTATCACCAACGCTCAGAGCGTGGTCGAACGGTGGGAACCTTCGATCCAGCCTTGACAGGTATCACAAATCGCATAATCCACCGGATGCCCCGGCCTGAGCGCCGGGGTGTTCGTTTCTATGGGGGTGATGGCATGGCCCGGATGAGGGTATTCCTTGTGGCGATCCTGCTGGGGACCGCCGGGGCGGCGGTGCTGGCAGACCGGCCGATCCTGGCCGGCAGCGTGTGCCGGTTCGGCGTCTGCGTCAGCGTTCCGGACAGCACCGCCAGCAAATTCATCGGCGACGGTTCCTCGACAGTCAAGGTCGGCAATGGTTCCGGGGGCACCACCACTTATAATCCCGGAGGCTCCGTGGTTGGTGGCGGTGGTGGCGGCTCTTCCGGTGTTTCCGGCGGATCGGCCGGTGTCCGCGACTACCTGAAATCCATCGGCTTCACCGACGGCCAGATCGGCTGGGACTCCTCCAGCGGGAAGGGCACGGTGGACGGCAAGCCCC
>DYIH01000136.1:0-2644 GCA_020723785.1 Thermaerobacter marianensis | reverse complement strand
GCGGGAGGCCGCCCAGACCGGCGGGGGTTCCTCCGGCGGGCAGAGCCAGACGCCGGGACAAGGCAACGCCGTCAATCTGGGCGGTACCAGCTACTATTCCTCCAACGGATATGCCGTCGCCTGGGCCGGCGGTAACGACATCGTCGTCTTCGACTCGAAAGGGAACAAGGTGTGGGAGGGGGCCGGTGAACGCCGGCCGGACGGCCGCATCGTGCCGCCGTCTACCGTACAGAACAACATCGGCTTCGGCAGCGCCCCGATCTACGGCACCGGTAACCCGCAGTTCTTCGGCAGTGGCGGCTCAAACGCCGCCGGGGGTGGTAGGGAAACCGGGGTGTATGCGGGTCAATCCAAGTCGCCTTTCCCGAACGCCCCAAACTATGCCGGCATGCAGCCGGTGACCCTGACGCTGGCCGACGGCCGGAAGATCGAAGGCTACGCCAACGTCTACAGTGATGCGAACGGCTTGGGCTACTCGGCTATTCCCGAAACCTCCCACCTGGGCCAGAAACTGAAGGTGGCCGGGGCGCCGATTCGCGACGGTCAGGTGTTGATCCACAGTGCCCGCAACACGCCGGGCCTCTCGGTAAGCTGGGAGGCGGCGATCCAGCCAGGCTACGAGGAGCAGGCCCGTGGCGCCGGTCTCTGGGGTCCCAGCACCTCCCTGGTCGGGCCTGCCGGGCGTCGGCGGTGGGTTCATCAGCATCACCATTGGCGGTGGAGGCGGCGGGTCCGTGATCTTCCCGCCGACCATCCAGGACATCGCCTTCAGCGCCAGCCCCGTCCGTTTCGGGGAATGGCTGACGGTCACGATCAGGACCGTCAGCTATACCGACGCCGTGACCGTCCGGGTGAATCACCGCCGGGACGACCTGCCGGCGGACCGGTTTCAGTATGCCGCCCTCCACGCGGGCGGGACCTCGCCGGGGCAGCAAACGTGGACGGCCCGCGTCCGGGTGGACTGGATCACCAAGGACGAATTCCAGACCGCCATGCAGCAGCAGGACGGCAGCCAGGAATGGCTGGACGCCTGCCGTTGCGCCATTGAGCCATACGCCATCACCGTCAGCGCCACAGGGCGGGGCGGTACATCGGAGGCGCAGGCCGGCGTGACGGTGCGGGGCACCGTCCTCTGGGTCGTGCCGGTGCCGTGGAACTGAGATCCGACCGGCAGGCGGTCGGACGGGGAGAACCCGGAAGCTGCCCGTCATCATCAACCGAACACGAGAGGAGACGGTTCTCTTGCGCCGTTGGATCAGGGTGACCATCGCCGTTGTGGCCGGCTTGGGGGCGGCCGCAGGTGCCTGGTGGTCCGCCTGGAGCACGGTGCCCAGGGCGTCGGAGGTGGAGGCCGTCGTAGTGGCGCGCTCCGTGGCCGAATCGGAAGCCGTCGCGCCGGACGCACTGGCCGTGAAGAGGGTGCCCGTGGCAATGTTGCCGCCGGGTGCCGTTCGTGATCCCCGGCAGGCGGCGGGGAAGGTGGCCGCGCGGCCGCTCCTTTCCGGGCAGTACCTGACCGAGGCGGACCTCTCTCAAGGGTCGCAGCGGCGCGGGCTGGAGCCCGGCCAGGTCGGCGTGGCGGTCAAGCTGCCCGAGGGGATCGGCCCGGCGCTCCGTCCGGGCGACCGGGTGAACGTCGTGGCCGTTCCCAGGGGCGGGGAGGGCCAGGCGGGCGCCGTGGTCCTGCTGGCGGGGAAGCGCATCGTGGCGCTCTACGACGGCGCCGGGATGGAGGTCCGGCCCGCCGAGGGGTTGGCCGCCGCCGTCGGCAAGGCGGCCGGCGCCATGTCCGTCCAGCCCCAGGCCGGGGTGCCCGCCTACGCGCTGCTGGCACTGACGCCGGACGAGTCCGCCGCCCTGAGGTTCGCTGAACGGGGCGCCACGATCTTCATCGACCTGGCCCCCTGGGCGGACAGTTGAGAACATCCCCCGCCCTGCCAAGCCGCATGCCGCATGCCCGCCCGCACCCGGCCCCGGCGTCCTACAACAGCCGCCGGGCCGGGTCACATACCCATGCAGGATAAGCGCCCTGCCGGGCGCCCTACCGCACGCGCGGCAGAGCCGCGCGGGGAGCGGGCCGATAACGGCGGGGGCTCCGGGAGGGCGGCGTCAGCGCGCGGCGGGCGGGCGGTGGGGCGGATGCAGGGACGATGCATCACATCAACATTTTTCGCGGTAGGGGAGGTGGTGTCCATGCCCAAGACGGGCCGGTATCCGATGTACTGCCACTTCGGGCTCGACGAGGAACTCCACTCGGCCCTCAAGGCCGAGGCGGCCCGGCGGAAGCTTTCGGTGGCCAACCTGGTCCGCGACATGCTGCGCCAGGGACTGGCGGAACGGGCGGCCGCCGACGGGCGGGCGGCCCTGGAGGAGGCCATCCGCCGCGCCATGCGGCCCGACGTGGAACGGCTGGCGAAGCTCTGCGTCCGGGCGGCCATGGAGGCCGGCACCGCCATCCTGCTCAACTACTCGGTGCTGGAGGAGGTCGCGAAGGTGGACGCCCTGTCCTACTACCAGGCGGCCCGTAAGAAGTCCGTCGCGCGCCTCCGCCAGCCGCTGGAGGACGAGGCATGAGCCGGGCCGTGGTGGTGGTCAAGATCAAATACTACAAGACCGGGAACCGGGGCCAGTCCCCCTGGCGGCG
>DYIH01000135.1 GCA_020723785.1 Thermaerobacter marianensis | reverse complement strand
GCTCCGCCAGCTTGCGCACCTCGTCCGCCACCACGGCGAACCCCTTGCCGTGCTCGCCCGCCCGCGCCGCCTCGATGGCCGCGTTGAGCGCCAGGAGGTTGGTCTGGTCGGCGATCCCGCTGATCACCTCGACGATCTCGCCGATGCGCTGGGACTGCTCGCCCAGTTCCCTCACCCGCTCGGCCGCCTGCATGGCCGTTTCCCGGATGCGCTTCATGCCTTCCACCGTCTGCCCGACCGCCGCGCCCCCGTTCTCCGCCGCCGTCAAAGCCTGGGCGGCCGCCTCGGCCACGTCCTGGGCGGTGCGCGCCACCTGGTCGATGGCCTGGGCCATCTGGTTCGTGATCGTCGACATCTGGCCCACGCTCTGCGCTTGGCTCTGCGCGCCCTGGGCGATCTGGACGATCCCGCGCCGGAGCTGCTCCGCGACGTCGATCATCTCCTGCGAACTCGCCGCCTGCTCCGCCGCCCCCTGGGCCACCTGCTGCACCGCCGTCGAGATTTGCTGCATCGCCCTGGCCACCTGGTCCGCCGCGGCAGCCATGCCGTCGCTGGCGCCGCTCACCCGCCGGCTGGATTCACGCACCTGGGAGAGCATGCCGCGCAGGGAGGCCTGAAACCTGTTGAAGGCGACGGCCACCTGGCCGACCTCGTCGCGGGAGTTGGCGGTGACCTCGCGCGTCAGATCGCCGCCGCCGGCGGCGATCTCCTCGAGTTGGTCGCGGAGGCGGGCCAGCGGCAGGGCGATGGAGCGCGCGATGAAGAACCCCACGCCAAGGCTGAAGACGATCGCCAGGAGAATCAGGATGACCATGACCATGCCGCTGCGCGAGGCGGCGCTGGCGATGCGCCGGTTGTTCTCCTCGGCGGCTTTGCTGCTGACATCGAACAGGTTGTAGGTCTGATCGAGCGCCTTGTTGAACCATTTCCCGCCCTCGCCGGTCCTGGCGGCGGTCCAGGCCTCCTCGCGCCTGCCGCTGTTGCTCAAGGCCAGCACCCCGGCCCTGGCCTCCTGGTAGGTGGACCAGGCCTGATCGAACGTCGCCAGGGCCGCCTTCTTCTCGTCATTGAGGGTGGCCGCGGCAAAGGCGTCGCGGTTCTTCTTGAGAGTCCGCTCCCATTCGTCGATTTTCGCCTCGTACTGCTTCTTCTGGGCCGGGTCGTCCACCGAAAGGTGCAGGAGCACGTTCTCCCGGATCCTCAACGCGCTGGCCCGGATCGCCGCCAGGTTGAGCATCGGCTTGACCTGGTCCTCGTATGTCAGCTCAGCCATCTTGACCATGCTCCGCATGGCGAAGAAACCGCTCGCGCCGACCAGCCCCATCAGGGCCAGGACCACGATGAAGCCTCCCAGGAGCTTGGTGCCGACCTTGAGCCTGCCCATCAAACCGATCTGCACGTCGCCGTTCATAATCCGACTCACCCGTTTTCCAAATCCTCTCTACAACGACATCGTGATATGAAACGAAATTGAACATTGGGCCAAGGTCTAATTCTTGTTGGACTTTTGTCGGGCTCTGAACGGATCGAGACGAGCGAACCGCTCCGGCGGTGGGCTTTCCCTTTTGCGTCCCGTGGGAGGAGAAGCGCTTCACCGCCCATGCGGGGCGTTAAGCCGTCCCCGCCACGGGGGAAATGGCTCGATTTTGCAATATCAAGCGGTGAAAAAACCCGGCATCTCGCCGGGCGTCCCTGGAACCGACCTGGTCAATCCTTCTTCGAAAACGTCTCGCTGCCGCCGCATTCGGGGCACTTCCTCGGCTTGCAGCGCCCCTCCTTCTCGTGCCCGCAGGCCGAACACTTCCAGACGGCCATCCCGCACCCCTCCTCGCTGTTGATTGCGGGAATCGATTCGACGAACTCCGGCGGATTCCCTGCCGGAGCCTCGCACCCGCCCGGCGCGCCCATTTGGGCGTGTTCCCTGACACGAGCCACCCGATCGGGAGGATCCTGCCGCCTACGGCCGCCACCCGCAATCGATGCACAAGCGCCTTGAAGGAACCTGCTACCGTGTCCCCCGTCAACCGATCCTAAGGTTGCACCAGCGACGCCACCTGGGTCCAGAAGACGAAGGCGCCGGGCATCAAGCCGAGGACGACGACGCCGGCCGCCGCCAGGGCCAGGCCGAACTGCATGGGGACGCCGGCCAGGACCGGCCGTTCGCGCACGGACTCCTGCGGCGCGGATACGTACATGGCCTTCACCACGGCGTAGTAGTAGCCGGCCGAAACGGCGCTGTTGAGGGCGATGGCCACGGCGAGCCAGGTCATGCCGCCCTCCACCGCCGCCCGGAAGAGGAAGAACTTGCCGAAGAAGCCGGCCAGGGGCGGGATGCCAAGGAGGGAGAGCAGGAAGAGCAGCATCAGGAAGGCCAACACCGGTTCTCTGCGGGCCAAGCCGCCAAGGTCGCGCAGCGTCTCCCCCTCGCCCTGGTTGTTCAGGACCACCAGCACGGCGAAGGCCCCGACATTCATGAAGGCGTAGGCGAGGACGTAATACATGGCGGCCGAGAAGCCGGCAGCCGTCCCGACCGCCAGGCCGGCCAGCACGTACCCGATGTGGGTGATGGACGAGTAGGCCAGCAGGCGCTTGACGTTGGTCTGGTGCAGGGCGGCCACGTTGCCCACCGTCATGGAGATCGCCGCCACCACGGCGAAGAGCGGCGCCCACTCGGACTGGAGCGGGTTCAGGCCGCCGAAGAAGACCCGCAGCATGGCGGCGATGGCCGCGCCCTCCGACGCCACCGACAGGAAGGCCGACACCGGCGTCGGCGCGCCCTCGTACGTGTCCGGCGCCCACAGGTGGAACGGCGCCGCCGCCGCCTTCACCCCCAGGCCGGCGAGGACGAAGAGGACGGCCACCAGCGCCAGGGGGCTGACCCCCTGTCCGGCCACGGCCTCAGCGATCTGCCGGAGGCCGGTGTGGCCCGTCAGCCCGAAAAGCAAGGAGAAGCCGAAGAGCAGGATGCCCGAAGCCATGGCGCCGAACAGGAAGTACTTCATCGAGGCCTCCTGAGAGCGATCGTCACGCAGGAGGCCCGCCAGCACGTAGGACGAGATCGACAGCAGCTCCAGGCCGATGTAGAAGGCGATCAGGTCGGCGGCCGTAACCATGAACATCGCCCCGGCCGTGGCGAAGGCCAGCAGGGCGTAGAACTCGCCCGCGGGCATTTCCTTGCGGGCCACGTACTCCACCGAGACCAGGTAGACCATGACCAGGATGGCCAGCAGGACGGCGCGGAAGAACATGCCGAAGGAGTCGCTGACGATCATGCCGCCCAGGGCCGGCTCGGGCCCGACGGGCGTGCGCGTCAGGCTGAAGACGGCGGCCAGGGCGCCCGCCACGGCCACCGCCGCCACCGCATCCCGCCCCCGCCGGCCCAGGAAGGCGTCCAGCAGCAGGAGCACGAAGCCGGCGGCGATCAGGACGATCTCCGGTAGAATGACCCAGAAGTTTCTATCCACCACGAAGTCCGGCAATGCTTACCCCCCCAGTCTGGCCACGAAGGCCGCAACCGGCCCGTTCGTGATGTTCATCAAAACCGACGGGAAGACCCCCAGGACCAGGGTCGCCGCCATCAGCGGCACCAGGGTGAACAGTTCGCGGCCCGTCGCGTCGGGCATCACGGCGAACTCCTCCCGCGGCCTGCCCATGAGCACCCGGTGGATCATCACCAGGTTGAAGGCCGCCGTCAGGACCACGCCGGCCAGTGTAACGTAAACGATCACCGGCATGCGGTCCAGGGGGCCCAGCAGGGTGAAGAACTCCCCGATGAAGCCCGACAGGCCCGGCAGCCCCAGGTTGCCCATGGCGGCGAAGGCCAGGATGACCCCGGCCGTCGGCAGCGCCAGGTACATGCCGGAGAGCCGTTCCATGTCCCGGGTGTGGGTGCGGTCATAGATGACGCCCACCAGGAGGAAGAGCATGGCGGAGATCAGCCCGTGGGAAACCATCTGGAAGATGGAGGCGTTGACCGAGAACGGGGTGTTGGCCGCCACGCCGATCAGCACATACCCCATGTGGCTGACGCTGGAGTAGGCCACCAGCTTCTTCATGTCCTTCTGGGCCATGGCCGCCAGGGCGACATAGACGACGTTGATCACGCCCAGGACGGCCAGCGCCACGGCGAAGGCCTGGGCTGCGTCCGGCAGGGTCGGGTGGGTGACCCGCACCAGGCCGTAGGTCCCCGTCTTCAGCAGGATGGCCGCCAGGATCACGCTGATGGGCGTTGGCGCCTCGACGTGGGCGTCCGGCAGCCAGGTGTGGAAGGGCCAGACGGGCACCTTGACGGCGAAGCCGGCGAACAGCGCCAGGAAGACGAGCATCTTCCACGCCTCGGGAACGGCGGCCGGCGCCTTGGCCGCGATGTCCGGGATGGAGAAGGTCTCCGCCCCGGTGTACAGGTACAGGGCGACGATCCCGACCAGCATCAGGAGGCTGGCCACGATCGTGTAGATGAAGAACTTGATGGCCGCGTATTCCCGCCTGGGCCCGCCCCAAATGGCGATGAGGAAGTACATCGGGACGAGCTGGGCTTCCCAGAAGAGGAAGAACAGCACATAGTCCAAGGCGAGGAAGACCCCCATCACCGTGGCCTCCAGGACGAGGCACAGGATGAAGAACTCCTTCACCCGGTGGTCGATGCCGAAGGCCGCCAGCACCGCCAGGGGGAAGACCAGGGCGCTCATGGCGACGAGGGCGAAACTCATGCCGTCGATGCCCAGGTGGTAGTCGATGCCCAGGCTGGGCACCCAGGGGAGGCGTTCGACGAACTGGAAGCCGGCCTTGCCGGCCTCGAACCCGCCGGCCCACAGGAGGGCAACGATCGCCAGGGGCAGGGCGGATACCGCCGTCGTGAATCCCTTGATCGCCTTCCTGCTCTCGGCCGGGATGAAAAGGGCCACGACCGCCCCCGCCAGG
>DYIH01000134.1 GCA_020723785.1 Thermaerobacter marianensis | reverse complement strand
CAAAGAGTGTGAGAATCCTGACCTGCGCCTTGGTCAATTACCGTGAGCAGCTACAAGACTGGATAAGGCGGCACGCATGACATCTATCACATGCTTAAGAAGCGGGAGCCCTACCGCGACGTCGGGTTTGACTACTTCGCCAGCAGGTCGTGGAGCCGCTTCACGACGATGGCCAGTTCCCGGCGGGTAACCGGGTCGTCCGGGTAAAAGCGGCCGTCGTCGCGTCCCACCATCAGGCCCCGGTCCTTGCACCAGGCGATGGCCTCGGTGGCGTAATCGTCGGCGGCCACGTCGGGGAAGGGCAGCGGTTGCAGGTTCAACAGGTTCCACCTCCGCATGATGTCGATGACCTTGTCGGCGTAGCGCGGATCGGTGGCGTAACCGGCCCGCGCCACGCAGCGGGCGTAGGACTCGGCGTCGCCGGCGCTCCGGAGGCACCCGCGATAGCGCTTCGAGAGCAGGAGCCGGGCGTGGTCGTCCAGACTGGCCTGGTAGTCGGAGTAGGCGCGGAACCTGGCCAGCACCTTAACCCACTGACCGTTCTCGAACTCCCGAGTCCAGGTTTCGACGAAGTCGCCCTGGCCGGACCACTTGACGCCGAACAGGTTGTAGCTGTACCGGCCCGTATGCAGGTCGGTGGGAACGCTTTTCCCGTAGCCGGTCTCCAGGGCGGCCTGGGCGATGACGAACCCGGGCGGGATGCCGGTGGCGGCGGTGCTGGCCAGGACGGGGGCGCGCAGGGCGGTCACGAATTCCACCGGCGTTTTGGGCAGGTTCGCCAGGGCCATGCCGATCGCCTCCGGGAGAAGGTTCATCACCAACCTATGGCTGATTGGACGAAAAGGTGAACCGGTATCGCTCCCTGATTCGTGGTATGATGAAAGGACAAGTGTGCTTTTATGGCTTTGTGGCAGCCTGCTTTGCGAAAGGAGACGGAGGATGCGGGCCGAGCGTTTCCTACGCGCCTGCCGGCGCGAGCCGGTGGACTGCACGCCGGTGTGGCTGATGCGCCAGGCCGGGCGCTACATGCCGGAGTACATGGCCATCCGGAGCAAACATTCCTTTCTTACCATGTGCAAGACCCCGGAACTGGCGGCCGAGATCACCCTGCAACCGGTCAACCGGCTGGGCGTCGACGCCGCCATCCTCTTCGCCGACATCCTCCTGCCCCTGGAGGGCATGGGCATCGGGCTGGAGTTCGCCAAGGACGAGGGGCCGGTGATCCGCAACCCGGTGCGCGGTCAGGCCGACGTCGACCGGCTGCGGGTCATCGAGCCGGAGGAGGACACCCCCTATGTCCTGGAAGCGATCCGCCTGGTGCGGCGGGAACTGGACGGCAAGGTGCCGCTGATCGGCTTCGCCGGCGCCCCCTTCACCCTGGCCAGCTACGTCATCGAGGGCGGCGGCTCCAAGAGCTATCTCCGCTGCAAGCGCCTCATGTGGGAGGACCCCCGGGCTTGGCACGGCCTGATGGAGAAGCTGGCCGAGACCACCGTGCGCTATCTGAAGGCCCAGGTGGCGGCCGGCGCCCAGGCGGTGCAGGTGTTCGACTCCTGGGTCGGCGCCCTCGGCCCCGACGACTACGAACAGTACGTGCTGCCCCATTCGCGCCATGTCATAGAGGGGCTCAGGGAAACCGGCGTACCGGTCATTCACTTCGCCAACAACGCCTCCACCCTGCTGGACCTGGTGAAACGGGCCGGCGGCGACGTCATCGGGCTGGACTGGCGCATCGACATCGGCGAGGCCCGGGCGCGGTTGGGCGCCGGCGTCGCCGTCCAGGGGAACCTGGACCCGACGGCCCTCTTCGCGCCGCTGCCGGTCATCGAGGAGAAGGTCAAGCGCATCCTGGACCGGGCCGGCCCGACGGGGCACATCTTCAACCTGGGCCACGGCATCCACAAGGAGACGCCGGTGGAACACGCCGTCGCCCTGGTGGAGATGGTCCATGAACACAGCCGCCGCCCGTCCCCGGTGGGGGTCTAGCCGGTGGCGCGGCACGCCAGGGGGATGAGGGCGCCATGAGCGGCCGGCGGGGCGTCCTGCTCCTGGCCTTCGGGGGGCCGGACTCGCTGGAGGACGTGGCTCCCTTCCTGCGCCGCCTCTTCGGCCGCGATCCGGCCCCCCACCTGGTGGCCGAGGTGACGGAACGCTACCGGCTGGTGGGCGGCAGGTCCCCCCTCCCGGAAACGACCCGGGCCCAGGCGCGGGCACTGGCCGACCGCTTGGCCGCCGAAGGCGACCCGGCGCCGGCCTGGGTCGGCCTGCGCTACGGCCGGCCGGCCATCGACGAGGCCCTGCGGGCGATGGCCGCCGACGGGATCACCGGGGTGGCGGCCGTCAGCATGGCCCCCTACCGCGCCGGCGTGAGCACCGACAACTACGAGAACGAGGTGCGGGAGGCGCTGGGCCGCCTGGGTTTGGCCGGCCGCCTGCGCGTCGCCTTCGCCCCCGACTGGTACGCCCACCCGGGCTTCATCGCCGCCCTGGCCGAGCGGCTGGCCGAGGGCCTGGCGGCCTTCCCAGCCGAACGGCGCCAGACGGTGCCGGTGATCTTCAGCGCCCACAGCCTGCCTGTCGGTCACATCGCCGCCGGCGACCCATACGTCGAACAGCTGGAGGCCACGGCGCGGGCGCTGGCCGCCCGCTTCGGCCGCCTCCGGTGGCGGCTGGCCTTCCAGAGCAAGGGCGCGGCGCGGGTGGAATGGCTCGGCCCCCAGGTGGAAGAGGCCCTGGACGAACTGGCCGCCGCCGGCGAACGCGAGGTGCTCCTCCACCCCATCGGGTTCGTTGCCGACCACATGGAGACGCTCTACGACAACGACATCCTGCACAGGGCTCACGCCGAGAGGCTGGGCCTGCGCTTCGTCCGCTGCGCCTGCCCGAACACGTCGCCGGCCTTCATCGCCGCCCTGGCCGACATCGCCCGCTCCACCTTCGCGCTCCTGCCGGCCGGGGAGACAGCGCGCGACGCGGGCAACGTCGCCGATGAACCGTTCCCGCGCGCCGGGGAGATGGTGGAATGAAACGCGTCGTCATCATCGGCGGCGGCATCACCGGCCTGTCGGCCGCCCTGCACTTGCAGGACAAGGCCCGGGAGCGCGGCCTGGCCGTCGACCACGTCCTTTTGGAACGCGACCGCCGCCTGGGTGGCAAGATCTTGACGGAGAAGATCGACGGCTATGTCCTTGATGCCGGCCCGGATTGCTTCGTCGTCGAGAAGCCCGGCGTCTTCGAACTGGCCGAGCGCGTCGGGGTGAGCGACCGCCTCCTCTGCACCAACGAGTCCCACAAAGGCACCTTCGTCCTTTCCGGGGGGCGCCTGCACCAACTGCCCGAAGGGTTGATGCTGATGGTGCCGACGCGCATCCTCCCGTTCCTGGCCAGCCCCCTCATCTCCTGGCCGGGCAAGCTGCGCATGGCACTGGACCTGGTCCTGCCGCCGCGGCGGGACACCGGCGACGAGAGCCTGGAGAGCTTCGTTGTCCGCCGGTTGGGGCGCGAGGCCCTTGACAAGATCGCCGAGCCCCTGGTTTCCGGCATCCACGGCGCCGCCGACCCGGCCGAGATGAGCGTCTTGGCCAGCTTTCCCCGCTTCATCAAGATGGAGCAGGAGCATGGCAGCCTGATCCGGGCCATGCTGGCCGCCAGAAAGGGGAACCCCATCAGGCCCGAAAGGCCTGACGGGTATGGAAGCAAGGCCCCCCTGCCCGGCGCCGCCGGCGCGCCCGGTGCTTCCGTTGAGCGGCCCAGGCGCACCTTCTTTATGAGCTTCACGGGCGGGATGGGCGACCTGGTGGAGGCGGCTTTGGCCCACCTGGACCGCGGGCGAATCCGTTCCGGCGTGACGGCGACCCGCCTGGAACGAACCACGACCGGGTACGCCATCCATGTGGCGGGCGGAGAGCCGATCTCCGCCGACGCCGTCATCGTCGCCGCGCCGTCCAAAGCCACGGCGCGACTCGTCGCCGACCTCGCTCCCGACATCGCCGCGCGGCTGGCGGAGATCCGGCTGGCGTCCACGGCCGTCGTTTCCGTTGCCTACCGGCGCGCGGACATCCCCCACCCACTGCGGGGGTTCGGCTTCATCGTGCCCGGCGCCGAGCGCCGCAAGATCATGGGCGTCACCTACAGCTCGCTGAAGTGGAACGGCCGCGCCCCCGACGACACCACCGTCCTCCTCAGGGTCTTTGTCGGCGGCGCCCGCAACCTCGACCTGATCCGGTCAGGGGAAGCCGGCATCCTTGCCGCCGTCCGGCAGGAGTTGCGGAGCATCCTCGGCATCACCGCCGAACCGGTGCTGGCGCGCGTCCACCCCTGGCTGGAGGCCATGCACCAGTACACCCTCGGCCACCTGGACCGGGTGGCCGCCATCGAGCAGGGCCTGAGCCGTTACCCCGGCCTGTTCCTGGCCGGCGGGGCCTACCGCGGCGTCGGCGTGGGCGACTGCATCCGCTCCGGCTTCAACGCCGCCGAACAGGCCCTGGCCCACGTGGCCGCCGCGGCCACGGCCGGCGCCGGCTGAACGCTGCAGGTTCGGGCATAAGGTTGCTTGGCGATCCCGCCACTGCCGCCCCTTTTCGCCACGCGCTCCCGGAGTCGCCGTGGTTTTCGCGGTCAAGGCAAATGTTGCAGGGAATAGCATATCCATCCCAAGCCGCCGGTTCGCAGGTCGGTGCAAGTCCGGCGCAAGTCGGCGCCTTGAACTGATCGGCGGGCGTATGCTATAGTAGTTGCGCTCGACAGGCGAAGCGGTGGCGTGGTGTAGTGGTTAACACACCGGTCTGTCACACCGGAGATCGCGAGTTCGATCCTCGTCGCCACCGCCAGAAAAGCTTAGAACCGCAAGGGTTTGCGGGTTGGAAATAGATGACGTGGGACAAGTGAAGGCGGGATTGCAACCCAATCGCAACCCAATGAC
>DYIH01000133.1 GCA_020723785.1 Thermaerobacter marianensis | reverse complement strand
AGCCCGCCAGGGGCCCCAGGGGGAGCGATGGAAATGGCCCGTAAGCTGCGGGTGGCCGTCCTTTTCGGCGGCCGTTCGGGGGAACACGAGGTATCCGTCCGGTCGGCCGCGTCGGTGCTGCAGGCCATGGACCGGGAACGGTTCGAGCCGGTGCCCGTCGGGATCACCAGGGCCGGCCGCTGGCTCCTGTCCCCGGGCGGGGATGCCGCGCCGCTGCTGGCCGCCGGGCGTGTGGAGGAGGGCGCCGGCCGGCCGGTGGCCCTCGTCGGGGGCACCGCCTCCGGGGCGCCGGCAATCCTCATTCCCATCGAGGGGGACGGGGCAGGGGCCGCCGGCGGTCCGGAGCCCGTGGACGCCGTGTTCCCCGTCCTGCACGGGCCCAACGGTGAGGACGGCACCGTGCAGGGGCTTCTGGAACTGGCGGACGTCCCTTACGTCGGTTCCGGGGTGCTGGCCTCGGCCGTGGGCATGGACAAGGGCATCATGAAAGACGTCTTCCGCCAGCACGGCCTGCCCTCGACGGATTACCTGGTCTTGACGCGGCGGGAGTGGGAAGCCGAGCCCGAGCGGGTCACCAGAGAAATCGAGGCCGGGCTGGGTTACCCCTGCTTCGTCAAGCCGGCCAACCTGGGCTCCAGCGTCGGTATCAGCAAGGTCAGGGGACCCGGGGAACTGGCGCCGGCCATGGACCTGGCCGCCCGCCACGACCGGCGGCTGGTGGTGGAGAAGGGGGTCGACGCCCGGGAGATCGAATGCAGCGTCCTGGGCAACGACGACCCGGCGGCCTCCGTGCCCGGCGAGATCGTTCCCTGCAATGAATTCTACGACTATCAGGCGAAGTATGTGGACGACCGCTCGAAACTCCTGATCCCGGCACCCATCCCGCCAGAGACGGCCCGGCAGGTCCGGGAGCTGGCCGTACGCGCCTTCCGGGCCATCGATGCCGCCGGCCTGGCCCGGGTGGACTTCTTCCTGGAACGCCGGACCGGTCGCGTCCTGGTAAACGAGATCAACACCATGCCGGGTTTCACCTCCATCAGCATGTATCCCAAGCTGTGGGAGGCCAGCGGCCTCCCGTATACTTCCCTGATCACCCGCCTGATCGAGCTGGCCGTTGAAAGGTGGAAGGAAAAGGACCATCTCTTGAGCCAGGCACGAAATTTGACGGAATCAAGCCCGCAATGAAAGGAATTTCCTCTCCAGCGGCGAATACGACAACGGGTGGTCGGGCCGTGCGCAACAGATGGGCCGATACAGGCGTCTGAGGAGGGCGGTGGGATGGCTGATTGCATCTTCTGCCGGATCGCCGGCAAGGAGATCCCGAGCCAGGTGGTCTACGAGGACGACGCCATCCTGGCCTTCAACGACATCAACCCCCAGGCGCCGGTCCACGTGCTGTTCATACCCAAGGAGCACATCGCATCGCTGGCCGAGACCGAGGACCGTCACCGCGATCTCCTGGGGCGGATGCTGCTGGCGGTTCGCCGCGTGGCCGAGGACCGGGGGCTGGGCCAGGGTTACCGGGTGGTCAACAACTGCGGATCCCAGGGCGGCCAGACGGTCAACCACCTGCACGTTCACCTGCTCGGCGGGCGCTCCATGCAGTGGCCGCCCGGCTGACCTGGGTTGATTCCCGGGGATTTTCCCGGTATCATTAATAGCCTGCCGCGGTTGCCTGCCGCAGGCCCGACAAGGCGCGCCAAAACCGGCCCTGACCGTTGCTTCTGCGCGCCGTAAGGGGGGGAGGGATGACGAGGTGACCGAAATTCGTGTCAGCGAGAGCGAATCGCTGGAGAACGCCCTCCGCAGGTTCAAGCGGCAGTGCCGTCAGTCCGGAGTACTGGCCGAGGCGCGGCGCCGCGAGTTTTATGAAAAGCCCAGCGTCAGGCGCAAGAAAAAGTCCGAATCCGCACGGCGACGGCGATCCAAGTAATCATTCATTTCACGGACTCGTGACTGTGGGCACCCGCGCGGGTGCCCATCATTATTGCTGGTCCACCACTGGTCCACCAGCAGGAGGAATTCCCGGAGCAGGTCGGGAAAACTGTTCGCCCGGCGTCATAGCGTGTGTGATGGAGCCCGTCGCACAACCCGGGTCGCGGAGCGACCGGTGGGGCCGCAAACCGAAACAGAGGCCAATTGAGCTCCTCCAGTGGGGGGCATCGCCTGAAAGAGTTCGGTTTTCAGTGCCAAAGCGGAGCGGAGTAGGGCGGTCCCACCTCGGCGCGATAGGCTCAATGAAACGCACAAAAGAAAAGAAAGGAACGGTTCGGGATGACATTGAAGGAGCGGCTCGACGCGGACCTGAAGGAGGCCATGAAGGCCAGGGAAGCCGGCCGTTTGCGGCTGTCCGTCATTCGCATGGCGAAGGCGGCGGTGAAAAACGCCGAGATCGCCGCGGGCCGGGCGCTGGACGACACCGGGGTGGCAGAGGCGCTTGCTCGGGAACTGAAACAGCGGTACGAGAGCCTGGCCGAGTTCGAGAAGGCGGGCCGGGCCGATCGTGCCGCGGAACTGCGGGAAGAGATCGCCATTCTTCAGTCCTACCTGCCCGAGCAAATGACCCCCGAAGAGGTCGAGGCGCTGGCCCGCCAAGCCATCGCCGAAACCGGGGCCGCAGGGCCGCGGGAAACGGGCCGGGTGATGGCCGTCCTCATGCCGCGGGTCAAGGGCCGGGCGGACGGCCGCCTGGTCAGCGAGACAGTGAAAAGGCTGTTGGAGGGGGAAGCGCGGTGAAGGGATCCGAGGTGCGGACGGTATACATCCAGGCGCCGGTCGCGGAGATCAGCGACCGGGTCAATGCTTGGCTGGAGTCCCACGCCGATGCCGAGATCGTCAAGATCAAGGCCATCGCGTCGCAAACCGGCCTGGAGGGTGTTTTCATCATTTACCGGGCCGCGAAGGAGGCCCGACCGGTAGGGTTTGCCCGCGAATGAATCCGGTTACCCGCGGTTCTCAGGGATGCTGTCGAACTGGAGTTCACCGGCCTGGTCGAGGTGGACCCGGACACCGGTAAGGGCGTCGTCGAAGCGGTAGGAGCGGTGGCCGACGCGAACCACGACGTTGGGAGCCACTTCGTGGAGGTCGATTGTTCCGCCGCCGGCGACGGCGATCTCGCAGAGCCGGTCGGTAGCATGCGGGGAACCGGCGCGGGCGATGGTCACGTGTGCCTGCGCGGTGACGGTGCTGCCGCGGAAGGTGCCATTGACGCGGGCGCTGCCCCCCGCCCGCAGGGTGGCGTAGAAACAGCCCTGGCCGGTGATCTCGATGTCGCCGGTGGCTTCCAGGATGCTGTTCTGGGCATAGGGGGCCACGATGGGGGCGGGGGCACCCAATTGGGCGGCGAGGGTGCCGTGGATGGTTTCGATGCCTTCGGTCATTTCCCGCAGTTCGCCGATGCTCCGGATCGAAAGAGGGCCCAGCCCGACGAGCCGCTTTCTGGCGGCGTCGAACCACGCGACCAGTTCCGCCGGGAAGCCTTCGCCGCCCGGCTCGACATGTTCCGCCAGGGAAGCGAACCGGTCCTGGATCGCCTTGACCTGGCCCGGCAGGAGGGTCATGATGGCCTGGCCGGCCCGCGCCTCCAGGATATCGCGGGCCTGGGCGCCGCCGCTTTCGGCCAGTTGTTCGCAGGCCGCCAGGAGGTGGCGCATGTCCTCCGCCAGAAGCTCCAGGTCGGGCAGCAGGTGCCTGATGCGGAAGGCGGCCCGCGAGCCGCCGGCGCGCACCTGGGCGCCGATGACGCTGCCGGCCAGGTGGACCCCGCGGCCCGCCTCGATGATGGCGCCTTCGACCAGGCCGTTGACCGTCACGCTGCCGGTGGCACGGACGGTCATACCGTGCATGACGCTGCCGCGCACGATGATCTCCCCGTCGAAGATGAGGTTGCCGCTGGACAGATCAACGTCTCCGGGGTGATCGAGGACCGGATTGACCCGGACGGTCATGTTCGCGGGGTTGCCGCTGGCCACCGGCATGCCGGCCCGCAGGGCGATGGCGCTCACCCCGTCTTCGGCGAAAGCCGCGCCGTCGGCGACCTTGAGGCTGGCTTCCCGCACCGGCTTGGCCGGAACGGCGTCGCCCGTAACGGTCACGCCGGGCTGGCCGGGGGCGGCCGGGTGGCGGACGGCCAGCAGTTCCCCCGCCTTGACCAGCGGCAGCACGAAGCGCTGGCGGTGGTCGACGCCGGCTCTTTCCGAGGCGGGAGTCACGGGGACGGGGCCGTCGGGGAACAGCCGCTCGACAAACCCGTCGCTCCCAGGGGTTGGCGGCGTGCCGCGCGCCACCACCTGCGCTTTCCGGTCGCGGGCGTTCACGGCGGCGGTGATGGCCTCCATGTCCAGGCCGGTGGTAACCCCTTTCTCCGCCAGGGCGGACTTGACGGCGTCCACCCCAAGGGTCCACTCCTCCTGGGTTTCCTCCTGCACCCCGGGGCAGAGGCGGGTCGCGGGCGGGGAGTCGGCCGGACGCCGGCGGCGCACCGTTCGAGGGGATAGGATGACCGAGGCGGTCATCCTGTCGGGCGCGATCACCACCTGTACGCCGGCCTGGTGTTCCTCTTCGGGGGTCGCCATGGCGATACGATCGGATGCGCGCACGGGCGTGGGGCCCGTCAGCCGGACGCCGTTCACTTCGATCACCAGGCCGGGGTTGGGCACGAGGACGGCCGGCTGGCCCCCCGCCTCGGGATCGGTCACCACCACGCAGCCGCCGCGAACGGCCACGGTGCCGTCGCGGGGCTCTTCCGCGGGCGGCGCGCCTGCCGCCGGCTCGGGTTTCGGTTCCGGCATCACGTCGGCCATGGCGATAACCCTTTTCACTATATTAATCGTCAAGAGAACCGGGTGGATCTCGCCGTCGTGGTCCAACTTCGAGCCGCCGCGTTCAATCCATTCAAACTTCGACATCCATAGGTTGCGCCCTTCCATTTCGCAAGAG
>DYIH01000132.1 GCA_020723785.1 Thermaerobacter marianensis | reverse complement strand
CCAACGACCAGGCCTGCGACGTCTCGCCGGTCGGCGCGGGCGGGGAGAAGCCGGGAACGATCTGCGGTGTCAAGTTCCTGGACCACGACGGGGACGGCGTGCAGGACCCGGGCGAGCCCGGCCTGCCCAACTGGACCATCCAGGTCAAGGACGCCGCCGGCGCCTTGGTTGGTTCGGCCACGACGGGGAAGAAGGGCCGCTTCTGCATCGAGGTGAAGCCCGGCACCTACACGGTCGCCGAGGTGGCCCAGCCGGGCTGGGTGCAAACGGCGCCACAGCCGGTGCCGCCGGGGACGGCCACGGTGACGGTGGCCGCCGGCCAGACGGCGGTGGTCAAGTTCGGCAACCGGCCGGAGAAGCAGCCCTGCTGCCTGACCTTCACCCTACAAGGCGGTAAGGCGGACAAGTTCTCCACGGCGGACGGGGCGACGGCCGAGCCGGCCGCGCCGCCGCCGGGGCAGCCCCAGGCCTACTTCGATGAGACGGCGGGCAGCAAGCCCTTCCGCCACCGGTTCGTCCTGCCGGCGGGGAACTGCATCCGCGAGGCGAAGCTGGAGGTTTTCGTCAAGCCGCTGAACGACCTGGCCTACGACAACAAGATCGCCCTGGTCTCCGGCGGCCAGGCCTGGCTGCGCTACCTGGGCAACGGGGCCAGCTACGGCTACCAGGGGCTGTTGCCCAACGCCTGGCTGCCGGCCAATTATTCGGGGGGATACACCTTCTCGCTGGACCTGGCGGCCCTGCCCCTGCCGACCGGCGGGACGACGAGCCTCCTGGGGGCGCTGGACGCCAACCGCGTCCTGGACCTCCACGTCTGGGACGAGACGAGCGTGGACTATGCCCGGCTGACGGTGCGCTTCTGCGAATGCGCCCAGGGCGAGTCCGAGGGGCTGGCGGCGGCCGCCCGGCAGGGCGCGTCGGAGGTGGTGTTCCACCTGGGCCGGCGGCAGGTGACGGCGGACGGCATGGAGCGGGAGATCGACGTGCCGCCGGTGGTGCGCGGCGGCCGCGCCTTCCTGCCGGTGCGCGCCCTGGCCGACGCCCTGGGCCTGGAGGTGGCCTGGGACCCCGGCCAGAAGAAGGTGACCCTCACCGTCGAGGAGCAGATCATCGAGCTGTGGGTGGGCAAGGGAGAGGCAGCCATCGCCTTCGCGTCCTCAGGGGCCAAGTTGACCAAGGCCGACGCGGCGCGGCAGACGCTCCCGCCGCAGGATGAAATGTCTCGAAACGGGCTCAACGAAGTCTCAAACGGGCGGCGCGTCCCCATCGACCCGCAGAATCCGGACGTCGCACCCTTCGTCGAGGGCGGGCGGGTGATGCTGCCGGTGCGCTTCATCGCCGAGAGCCTGGGGCTGGAGGTGACCTTCGGGACCGTGGACTCAAACGGCGCCCGGTTGCAGGCGCTGACGATAAAAACGAAGGGTGGGCCCCACTGATGGTGAGGTATGGGATGGCGCAAAACGCGGAGCGTTGCTCGCGCCTGACGAGTTGTGCTATCCTGAATCCAACCTGCGCATGACCGCCGTTTTACCGAACAAGTCGCCGCTGACCCCGGAGGGATCGCCGTTGTCCTGCGAGGAACGCTTCGGCCGGCTGGCCCTGACCTTCGACGACGTGTTGCTGGTGCCCGCCGCGTCGGACGTGCTGCCGTCGGAGGTCGATGTGACCACGCGCCTCACCCGTGACATCCGCCTCAACATTCCCCTCGTAAGCGCCGGCATGGATACGGTCACCGAGGCGCGGATGGCCATCGCCATCGCCCGCGAGGGCGGTATCGGTGTGATTCACAAAAACATGCCCGTCGAGCGCCAGGCGGCCGAGGTGGACAAGGTCAAGCGTTCGGAGCACGGCGTCATCACCGATCCCTTTTACCTCTCCCCGCAGCATACCATCCGCGACGCCCTGGCCCTGATGGAGCGCTACCACATCTCGGGCGTCCCGATCGTGGAGAACGAGCGCCTGGTGGGCATCCTCACCAACCGGGATCTGCGTTTCGAGGAAGATTACGAACGCCCGATCGGCGAGGTCATGACCAAGGAACGGCTGATCACCGCCCCCGTCGGCACCACCCTGGACCAGGCCAAGGCGATCCTGGCCAAGCACCGCATCGAGAAGCTGCCGCTGGTGGACGAGCACTTCCGGCTGCGGGGCCTGATCACCATCAAGGACATCCAGAAGGCCCGCAAGTACCCCAACTCGGCCAAGGATCCCCGGGGCCGACTGCTGGCCGCCGCCGCCGTGGGTGTCAGCCCGGGCAACCTGGAACGGGCCGAGGCCCTGGTGGCGGCAGGTGTGGACGCCATCGTCGTGGACACCGCCCACGGCCACAGCCGCAACGTCGTCGCCTTCACCAAAAAGCTGAAGGAGACCTTCGGCGACCGGGTCAACATCATCGCCGGCAACGTTTCGACGGCGGAAGCCACGGCAGCGCTCATCGAGGCCGGTGCCGACGCTGTCAAGGTGGGCCAGGGGCCCGGCAGCATCTGCACCACGCGCGTCATCGCCGGCATCGGCGTGCCCCAGATCACCGCCATCTGGGACTGCGCCCGCGAGTCCGAACGCCACGGCGTGCCTGTCATCGCCGACGGCGGCATCAAGTATTCGGGCGACATCGTCAAGGCCATCGCCGCCGGCGCCCACACGGTCATGCTGGGCAGCCTCTTCGCCGGCACGGAGGAGAGCCCCGGCGACATGGAGATCTACCAGGGGCGCAGCTTCAAGGTCTACCGGGGCATGGGCTCCATCGGGGCGATGAAGGAAGGCTCCAAGGACCGTTACTTCCAGCAGGATTCTGACAAGCTGGTGCCGGAGGGCGTCGAGGGCCGCGTGCCTTACCGGGGACCGTTGTCGGAGACGGTGTTCCAGCTCATCGGCGGCCTGCGGTCCGGAATGGGTTACTGTGGGGTCCGCACCATCGAGGAACTGCGGACCGGGACGCGATTCGTCCGCGTCACACACGCGGGCCTGCGGGAGAGCCACCCCCACGACGTGCAGATCACCAAGGAACCGCCGAACTACATAATCTCCTGAAGGTTCGGAGGGAGCGACCATGGGGAACAAGGACCGCAAGCAAATGCAGAAGGACCGGGCCGGGCAGGCCCAAGGCAGCCGCCCCGCCAAGGGGTCCGGGCGGCGTCGGCCGTGGGTAGCCTGGCTGGGAATCGCCGTTGCGGCGGTGGTCATCGTTGCCGGCGTGGGGGTGGGTTTGTTCGGATCGTCCGACGGTGGGCAGCGGGGTATGGAATCAGGGATCGCCAAGGCCAAGACGCCGCAGGGGGGCGAGACCAGGCCGATACTGCCCGCGAACCGGTTCGCCAGCGCCATCTATCGTCGCAATGCCGACAAGGCCTACGAGGCGGCCGCGGCCATACCGGACATCCTGGACAAGATATATTGCTATTGCGAATGCGAGCAACACAGCGACCACAGAAGCCTCAAGTCGTGCTTCACCGACGACCACGGGGCGAACTGCGACATCTGCATCGAAGAGGCTTTGATGGCCAAGGAGCTCTACGACCAGGGGAAAACGGTCGACCAGATCAAGGAAGCCGTGGATCGGGAATTCGCCCGCTACGGCACCTAAGCCGGGGAGAACCATGGCTCGGAAGAGGAACGTGAAGGTCCAAAAGAAGGCCGGCAACCGGAAGAAGGTTGCCGGTGGCGCCCTGTTGCGCGAAATGCAGCGGAAGCAGTGGGCGAAGTGGATCGCCATCGCCGTGACGGTCATCTTCATCATCACGACCTTCCTGGCCTTCGGCGCCGCTACATTCAAGTAGGTGAGGCGCGCCATGACCGGACCGGGGACGCCAACCGTCGTCGTCAGCGCCGTCCGCACGCCTTTCGGTAAGCTGGGCGGCGCGCTGAAGGATCTCTCGGCCGTCGACCTGGGCGCCCTCGTCATCGCCGAGGCGGTGCGCCGGGCGGGATTGGCGGAACGGGCGCGCCGGGGCGGCCTGCCCGTCGACGCCGTCGTCATGGGGCTGGTCATCCAGGCCGGCGCCGGGCAGAACCCGGCCCGCCAGGCGGCCATCCGGGCCGGCCTCCCGGTGGAGGTGCCTGCCGACGTCGTCAATAAGGTCTGCGCCTCTGGCCTGCGGGCGGTCAACGTGGCCGACCTGATGATCCGCTGCGGCGAGGCCGGGGCGGTGGTGGCGGGCGGCATGGAGAGCATGTCCAACGCCCCCTACCTCCTGCCCGGCGCCCGCTGGGGCCTGCGGCTCGGCGACGGCAGGGTGGTCGACGCCAACGTCCACGACGGCCTCTGGTGCGCTTTCGGCGGCTGCCACATGGGCACCTACGGCAGCCGGGTGGCCGCCGAGTTCGGCATCACCCGCGAGGAGCAGGACGCCTGGGCCTACCGCAGCCACGTTCGGGCGGTGGCCGCCGCGCGCGAGGGCCGCTTCGCAGAGGAGATCATGCCGGTAGAAATCCCCGGCAGGGACGGTCCGGCGCTCGTGACGGCCGACGAGGCCCCGCGGCCCGATACCAGCCTGGAGAAACTGGCCGCCCTCAAGCCGGTCTTCGAATCCGACGGCACCATTACCGCCGGCAACGCCCCCGGTGTCAACGACGGCGCCGGCGCCCTGGTGCTCATGTCCAGCGAACGGGCCCGGGCCCTGGGGCTGGAACCCCTGGCCGAGATCGTCTCCCAGGGCCAGGCTTCCCGGGAACCCCCATATCTGCACACCGTCCCCTACCTCTCCGCCGAACAGGCGCTGTGCAAGGCCGGCCTGACCCGCGACGACGTCGCCCTCTGGGAGATCAACGAGGCCTTCGCCGCCGTCACCCTCACCAGCATCAAGCTGGGCGGCTACGACCCGGAAAAGGTCAACGTGGACGGCGGGGCCGTCGCCCTTGGCCACCCGATCGGTGCCAGCGGGGCGCGCATCCTCATGCACCTCATTTACGCCCTGCGCCGGCGCGGTGGCGGGTACGGCGTGGCGGCCATCTGCTCGGGCGGCGGCCAGGGCGAGGCCACCGTCGTCCGCGTCGGGTGACCCGGCCGGGCGCCCGTTGCAACCTGGGTCGTGGAGCGACCGGTGGGACCGCCAACCAGCCGTCGGCACCGGTAACGGAGTGCCTGTCGGCGGGGATCCGTCATCCCTCTGGACCGTGGGGGG
>DYIH01000131.1 GCA_020723785.1 Thermaerobacter marianensis | reverse complement strand
GTACGAGGTGCTGGTCCAGCGCCTGCGCGAACTCGCCTTTCTGAACAAGGGGTTGCATATCACCCTGGAGGACGAGCGAACCGGCGACAAGAGCTTCTTCCTGTTCCAGGGCGGCATCGTCTCCTTCGTTGAACACCTGAACCGCAACCGGCAGGCCCTCCACCCCAAGCCGATCCACTTTCAGGCCGAACGCGACGGCATGGACGTGGAGGTGGCCATGCAGTATACCGACGGCTACGCCGAGAACCTCTTTTCCTTTGCGAACAACATCCACACCGTGGAAGGCGGCACCCACGAGACCGGCTTCAAAGCGGCCCTGACCCGCGTCGTCGGCGACTACGCGCGCAAGGCCAACCTCCTCAAAGGCGCCGACAACCTGTCGGGGGATGACATCCGCGAGGGGCTCACGGCCATCATTTCGGTGAAGATCCGCGAACCCCAATTCGAGGGGCAGACCAAGACCAAGCTGGGCAACAGCGAGGCGCGGACCATCACCGAGGCGGTCACGGCCGAGGGTCTGTCACGGTTTCTTGAAGAAAACCCCGGCGCAGCCAGGATCATCATCGACAAGGCGCTGACCGCGGCGCGCGCCCGGGAGGCCGCCCGCAAGGCCAGGGAACTGACCCGGCGCAAGGGCGCCCTGGAAATTACCGCCCTACCGGGTAAGCTCACCGACTGCGCCGTCCGCGACCCGGCCGAGGCGGAACTGTTCATCGTCGAGGGCGATTCGGCCGGCGGCTCGGCGAAGCAGGGCCGCGACCGGCGCACCCAGGCCATCCTGCCGCTGCGCGGCAAGATCCTCAACGTGGAAAAGGCCCGCCTGGACAAGATCCTTGGCCACGAGGAAATCCGGGCGATCATCACCGCCCTGGGCACCGGCATCAGTGATGATTTTGACATATCAAAGGCCAGATATCACAAGGTAATCGTAATGACAGACGCTGATGTTGACGGAAGCCATATCAGGACGCTGCTGCTGACATTTTATTTCCGTTATATGCGGCCCCTCATCGAGGCCGGATACGTTTAGATCGCGCAGCCGCCTCTTTACAAGGTCGTGCCCAAAGGGAAGGGAGAGGGCAAGGAGCGCTATGCCTACTCCGATCCCGAAAAGGACCGCATCGTGGCCGATCTGGGCGGCTTCGACAAGGTCTCCATCCAGCGCTACAAGGGGCTTGGGGAGATGAACGCCGAACAACTGTGGGAGACGACGATGAACCCCGCAACCCGCACCCTGTTGCAGGTGAGCATCGAGGACGCCATGGCCGCCGACCTCATCTTCAGCACTCTGATGGGGGAGCAGGTCCAGCCGCGGCGGGAGTTCATCCAGGCCCATGCCCGGGAAGTGCGGTTCCTGGACACCATCGGGTAGGCGAGGCGTGCTTCCAAGGACGATGCGAAAGCAGGCCAGGAACAGGAAAAGCCTGACTCTTACCGCCGGTGACTTTTTTAAGGAGTGAATCGATTGGCTGTCGGCAACCGCATCATCCCCATCGACATCGCCGACGAGATGAAACAGTCCTATATCGACTACGCCATGAGCGTCATCGTCAGCCGCGCCCTGCCCGACGTGCGGGACGGGCTCAAGCCGGTGCAGCGCCGCATCCTCTTCACCATGGGGGAGAACGGCAACACCCCCGACAAGCCCTACAAGAAGTCGGTCCGCACCGTCGGCGACGTGCTGGGCCGATACCACCCCCACGGGGATGCGGCCGTTTACGACGCGTTGGTGCGCATGGCCCAGGACTTCTCCATGCGCTACCCGCTCATCGACGGCCACGGGAACTTCGGCTCGGTCGACGGCGACCCGCCCGCGGCCATGCGCTATACCGAAGCCCGACTGGCGCCCATCGCCATGCAGATGCTGGCCGACCTGGACAAGGAGACGGTCGACTTCCAGCCCAACTTCGACGGCGAGTACGAGGAGCCCGCCGTCCTGCCGGCCCGCTACCCCAATCTGCTGGTCAACGGCTCCGCCGGCATCGCCGTCGGCATGGCCACCAACATCCCGCCCCATAACCTCCGGGAGGTCATCGACGGGGTCATCGCCATGATCGACAACCCCGAGATGACTTCCCGCGATCTGATGCAGTATATAAAGGGACCGGACTTCCCGACGGGCGGCCTGATCCTGGGCCGCGAAGGCATCCGCCAGGCCTACGAGACGGGGCGCGGCATCATCACCCTCCGCGCGCGGGCCCATATCGAGGAGGTCAAGGGCGGACGCCAGCGCATCATCGTCAGCGAGCTGCCCTACGAGGTCAACAAGGCGAGGCTGATCGAGCGCATCGCCGAACTGGTCCGGGACAAGAAGGTGGAGGGGATAAGCGACCTGCGGGACGAGACCGACCGCAGTGGCCTGCGGGTGGTCGTCGAACTGGCCCGCGGGACCAACGCCCACGTGGTGCTGAACCGTCTCTACAAGATGACCCAGCTCCAGGAGAGCTTCGGCATCATCATGCTGGCCCTGGTGGACAACCAGCCCAGGGTGCTCGGCCTGCGCCAGATGATCCACCACTACATCGAGCACCAGAAGGACGTCGTCACCCGCCGGACGCGCCACGAGCTGAACAAGGCCGAGGAGCGGGCCCACATCCTGGAGGGCCTGCGCATCGCGCTGGATCACATCGACGAGATCGTCGCCCTGATCCGCGCCTCCCATACGCCCGACGAGGCGCGCCAGGGGCTGATGACCCGCTTCGGCCTCTCCGAACGGCAGTCCCAGGCCATCCTGGACATGCGCCTGCAGCGCCTCACCGGCCTGGAGCGGGAGAAGATCGAGGCGGAATACGAAGAACTCCTGAAGACCATCGAATACCTGCGGGCGGTGCTGGCCAGCGAAAAGCTGCTCTTTTCCGTAATCAAAAAGGAACTGACCGACATCCGGGACAGGTTCGGCGACGGCCGCCGCACGCAGATCACCGCCGGCGAGGCCGGCTTCGACGAGGAGGACCTGATCGCCGACGAGCCGATGGTGGTTACCCTCACCCACGAAGGGTATGTCAAGCGCCTGCCCCTGGACACCTACCGCAGCCAGGGCCGCGGCGGTCGCGGCGTCCAGGCCATGACCACCCGGCAGGAGGACTTCGTGCGGGAGATCTTCGCCACCACCACCCACCACTGGATGTGCTTCTTCACCAACCGAGGCCGCGTGTACCGCGTCAAGGTCCACGAGATCCCCGAGGCCGGCCGGACCGCCCGCGGCACGGCCATCGTCAATCTGATCCCCGTCGAAGAAGGGGAAAAGGTCACGGCGGTGATCCCGATCCGAGAATTCGGCGAAGACGCCGGCGAGGGCGGTCCCTACCTGTTCATGGCGACGCGGCGCGGCGTCGTCAAGAAGACCCCACTTTCGGAATTCGCCACCACCCGGCGTGGCGGCCTGATCGCCATCAACCTGGACGAGGGCGACGACCTGATCGGCGTGAAACTCACCGACGGCCGGGACCAGGTCCTCCTGGCGACCCGGGACGGCCTGTCCATCCGCTTCTCCGAGGAGGATGTCCGTCCCATGGGCCGGGAGGCCCGCGGCGTCATCGGCATCTCGCTCGAACCGGGCGACGCCGTCGTCGGGATGGCGGCGCTTGGCGGCCGGCGGGGCGGCGAAACCGACCTGCTGGTCGTTACGGAGAAAGGGTTCGGCAAAAGGACGCCCTTCGACGAGTACCGGCTCCAGAGCCGTGGCGGCAAGGGCGTGAAGACGCTGAAGATCACCGGGCGCAATGGGCCGGTCGCGGCCATCAAGGCCGTCGGGCCCGAGGACGAGGTGCTGCTGATCACCGCCCAGGGGATCGCCATCCGCCAGCGGGTGGACGGCATCTCCGTCCTGGGCCGCGACACCCAGGGCGTGACCCTGATGCGCCTGGAGCCGGGAGACTCCCTCGTGGCCGTGGCGCGGGTGGAGGGCGGCGGAGAAGAGGCTTAGAGCGGAGCGCGGAGCAAGGCTCCTATTGATCTATCGATTCGAACGAATGCCCCGGTGCGGTCGCCGGGATCAGCGGGCAGACGCGGGAGTTGGCGATCGCGTTCTCCAGTTGGCCGTAGTTGATCACGAGCCGGCCCTGGGAGGATTGCAGCACGATCCCCTCGCGCTTCAGGTCGGCGAGGATGCGGCTGATGCTTTCACGGGCACCCCCCGAGAGCCGTGCCAGTTCCTCATGGGTCAGGTGGAAATCGAGGCCTGTTCCATCCGGGACAGGGTGGGGGATTTCACCGTTGCGGAGGCGCATCCTGGCCAGGCGCATGAGAACGCACAGTACGCGCAGCCGGAGGTCGCGCTGCGTCAGCTCGCGCACGCGGCTCTGCAGTATCTCGGCCCGCCTGCCCATCTCCAGTAGGAGATGGTACGCGATTTCCGGATTCTGTCGCACCAACTGGACCAGGTCATCGCGCAGGATGGCCGCCAGCTCGGTTTCCACCATGGTGGTGGCCGTGGCGGGATAGGTGCCGCCCGGCAGAAGGCCGGTGTGAGGAAAGAACTCCCCGTCCCCGAGGATGTTGATGGTGTTCTCCCCACCGTCTTCCATGGTCACGTCGATGCGGATGCGGCCATGGTGGATGCAATACAGGGTGGTCACGGGGTCGCCTTCGTAAAAGAGGGTGTGCCGGGCAGGAACGCGCTTGCGATGCACGACACGGGCCAGCTCGGTCAGGGCCGGATGGGGAAGCCCGGCAAACATCGGTATTCTCCCGAGCCAGTCCAACATGCCCATGCCGGCACGCCCCCTTCCCTCCGGATGCACCCAAGAATTATCATAACCCCCGCACCGGGTGGCCAGCAACGCGGTCAGCCGCCCGGACACAAAAATATCGTGATTATCGTCACAAAAATTAAGTGAGCCTTGTCACGGCGGTCTTGGTTCTTGGTATCTAGACTGAGCGTGGGATTACTCGCGCAAAAAGGAGGGGGGTGTTTCGTATGGCTGACAACCAAGAGCCGGTCCCGGGGATGCAGAAACTCTACGACAACATTCCTCTGATCTTCCTGCTTTCATTGGTGATCATGATCATCAGCTACACCCTCTGGGGCATCAGCGACTTCGTGAGCAGGGGGAGCGGCTAAATCGAGAAAGGGGGTGCGAACATGGGTCTCTACGTACCGGTGTAGCTGCTCACGGTAATTGACCAAGGCGCAG
>DYIH01000130.1 GCA_020723785.1 Thermaerobacter marianensis | reverse complement strand
GCCGGCCGGGCGAACGGTAACCAGGAATCCTTCCTGTGTCAGGAGCATTTTGATCTGTTCCGCAACCTGCCGATTGTGCGCGATGTAAACGACCCGCCACACGATCCGACCGTTCCTTTCTCTACAGCGTTTTATTGCACACGCCATAACGCCGGGCGAACAGCGTTCCCGACCTGCGCCGGGGGATCACACCCCGGGACGGGGCGAACATCGCCGGGCGGGCCTTCCCGCGTCGCGGGGGTGCCACCCGGGATATCGGTAACGAGATCGTCCTTCATCTCCTCCGGGTCGACCATGACCAGTTTGGCGCCCGGAGGCGGCCAGCGCGGCTTCGATGTATTCCGCGTTCCAGGTCAGCCCTCTGATCCGCAGAGGATACTCGGGCATACAGGGCCGCTCCGGTCTGGCGGTCCTCCCGCTCATGCAGTTGCAATCATTCTGTTCGACTGCTGCTTATCCCTTCCTTGTGGACAACGTGAGTTCCTGGAACGACGCCTGGTCCCCGGCCGCGGTCGGTTTTAGCAACGTGAGATCAAGAGCGCATTGCGAAAAGGAACGGCCCACCAGGCCGTCGATATCGTGATTTCGCAACACGCTTACCATTCATCACGCCGAGCGGAACTCCTCCCGGCGATCCGGACTTGTTCGAGGAGGCGGAACATCATGGGGGGTTGATGAGCCTCTTGCGCCAAGGTGGGGCCGCACAACTCCGCTCCGGCCCCACCGATCGCTCCGCGCCCAGGTTGTGCGACAGGCTCCGATGCACCCACGGCCTGCCGAGCTTCATCGGTCGTCGGCGGCGGCGACGGGCACCGGCCTGCTCCCGGCGAGCGCCGCCCGGCCGTTGGCGGAAGCGGGCTTGGCGCCGGCGGCCACCGGCTTTGCGTAAGCCGTTCGGCCGTTGGCGGACGCCCCCGGCGGAGCGCCATCCCGCCCGCCGCCACGGCGGCGCCTGCCGCGCCCATGGGCCAGCTTGGCCGCCGCCGCCGCCGCCAGGCCGGCCAGCAGGTCGTCCAGAAAGGTGTGGCACCGTTTGTCGGTCTTCTCCTCCTGGTCCAAATTGTGGAGGATGCCGATCTTCTGCCGGTCCAGGAAGCCGAAGTTGGTCAGCCCGATGGAGCCGTAGATGTTGGTGATCCCCAGGGCCATGATCTCGTCCACGCCGTAGAGGGGCTCATCGCGCTCGAGCATCCCCTGCAATGGCTCCGGCAGCATCCTCCGCTCCGTCAGCATGTCCAGGGCGATGCCGGTGAGAAAGACGTTCTGCACCTCGCGCTTCTTCAACACCTGGTACACGCAGCGCGTGCATTCCTCAACCGTCAGACCGGGGTGGTACTTCTGCTGCACCTCGTACACCAACGCCCCGATGTCTTCCAGCGTGACGCCGCGCTCCGCGAGCAGGCGGATGACCTTTGCCCGCATCATCATCACCACTTTCCAGGAATGCCACGGCCGATGTCCATGGCTTCCCCCTTTGCAGTTTATGTATCGTATTGGAAGAATGGATTTTTGTAAAGTGATTATGAAAACTGGCTTGTGAAAACCGCTCCGCGCCGAACGGATGGCCCGGTTGGGCGCTACCGGAAGGCGACGCTGCCGGGACCCAGGAGGCCCTCGATGCTCCCCAGCAGTTCGGAGCGAGCCTCGACCCAGTAGCGGCGGTCGGCCAGGACGGCCTTTTTCTGGCGGGCAAACCAGAGATAGACGGGCGTGTCGCCGGGGTGGGCGGATAGGGTTTCCTTGAGGTCGGCCAGGAGCCCGGCGTCCCCCGTGCCGGCCAGCTTGATGAACAACCCGCGGCCTCCGGAACCATACGCCTCCGGCCGCAACCGGCCATCCCGGGCGCTGCCGTCGAGGGGCCGCACCTCCTCCGCCACGACGGTAACCTCCTCGTCCTTCCATGAGACGCGCCCGTCCACCAGGACGACCCCGTCCTCGTGAACGAGGTTGCGGCAGCGTTCGAGCACCTTGGGGAAAAGGACGACGTCCACCTGCCCGGCCGCATCGTCCAGGGTCACGAAGGCCATCTGCTCCCCGTTGCGGGTCAGCACCTTCCTTACCGCCCGCACCAGCCCGCCGACCGTCACCCTGGCGCCGTCGGTCCTGTCCTTGAGACCGGTCAAAGAACTGCTCACCCGGGCCGCCAGTTCCTTTTCCCGCCCGCCCAGGGGGTGACCGGAGAGGTAGAACCCCAGGACCTCCTTCTCCAGGGCCAGCAGGCGGGGAAGCGGCAGTTCCTCGATGTCGGGCAGGGGCACTTCGGCCGGCGGGGGCAGGGAGGCCGACGCGTCACCCGCCATGTCGAACAACGACACCTGGCCGGTATCCTCCCGAGCCTGGACCTCCTGGGCCCGCTTGAGCGTCTCCTCCAGAACCTCCAGCAGCTGCGAACGCCGCGCCGCAAGGGAGCCGAAGGCGCCCGCCTTGATGAGGCTTTCGATGGCCCGCCGGTTGAGCTGCCTGGTGTCGACGCGGAGGCAGAAGTCCAGCAGCGAGGTGAACGGGCCGCCTCCCCGGCGCGCCTCGATGATCGACTCCACGGCGCCCAGGCCGACGTTCTTGACCGCCGCCAGGCCGAAGCGGATGCCGTTCCCCACGACGGTGAAGCCGGCGAAGCTCTCGTTCACGTCGGGCGGCAGCACGGGAATGCCCATGCGCCCGCACTCCTGGATGTACTCCGCCACCTTGTCCGAGTCGTCCTGCACGCTGGTGAGCAGCGCGGCCATGAACTGGACCGGGTGGTTGGCCTTGAGGTAGGCGGTGACGTAGGCCAGGTAGCCGTAGGCCGCGCCGTGGGAGTTGTGGACGATGATGTCGTTGGCGACAAAGTTGTGGTCTTCCTGGACGGTGAGGTCGAAGGTGTCTTCCTCCCCGGCGTATTCCACCGCCACGACCTCGTCCCACAAGATGTCGGAACAGGCATGGCAGGACAAGACCGTCGATCCAAGCTCGCGGGCCGGTATCCCCTTGTATGACCGCCCCGAGCAAGCAGCCTCCGCCCGGAGCAGGGCCACGACCTCCGCCGGAACCGTGTCGGCGGTGCCACGCGCCATTGTCCCGGGGACATCACCGGAAAGATAGGGGTGCCGGGCGATGAGTTCGGTGAGGCGCTCCTCGGCGGCGCCGACAAGGTGCAGCCCGACCGTATCCGCAAATCTCCGGATGTCTTGATGCCCGCTGATGTGAACGGCAAAGCCGGTCCCGCCCCCCCCTCGGCAACGGAAGCGCTCGCGGTGCAGGGTGCTCGTTATGCCCAGGCGCAACAGCAGGTGCTGGAGTTGCCGGGCCAGCCGTTCGGATGAAGCGGCGTAGAAAAGCGCTGAGCGCGCAGGATCGACGCAGCCGTCCCCCACCCACATCTTGCCGATGAGTACAGCCAGGTCGTCGGGATGCAGGCGGAAAACCTCGTCAGGGAAATGCTTCTCCCCGGCGTTGCAGCCCCACAGTCCAAGGTCCCTCAACCAGAGGACGGCCTCCGCAGGCCGGCGCCGGTCGATCCGCTTGGCGTAAACCGCCATGGCGGGCTTGGAGCGGTCAACCCGGCCGGCCGTGTTGTCGAACCGCTCCAGGTGATGGAGGTAATCGGCCAGTTCGCGCTCGTCCCTGGTGTGGTAGCAAAACGAGTGGGGACGGCAGGTGTTCCCCGCCGACAGGATGTAACCGAGGACGGCCAGGCGGTGCTTGGGCCAGTGCGACGCCCCTTGGAAAGGAAGCGAGCGGGGCACGGCGATCCTGTCCCCGATCCTCAGCTGCGCCAGTTCGCTCCATCCGGAGACCTTCAAAAACCGGTGGGTCGCCGTGGCCTTGATCGTCCGTCCGGAGGCCGTGGTGAGCCGGTAGACCGGCTTCCTGCCGTTATAGACCACGTCGGTCACGCTGCGACACCGGAGCTTGCCGCCCTCACCCAGGCTGACGGTGTGGAGGAGGCGGCTTTGGCGATAGAGTTCACCGATCGGGATCAGGTCGCCTGTATCATGGTCCAAGACCTGGGTGTCACCGGTCAAACATCTGTTGAACCCGTAATTGGCGAACTTGACGATCAAATCGTACAGCTCGTCGGCCAGCTTCCTCGGGTGGCCCTGTCCCAGGCAGCCCTTGACGAACGCCTCGCGCTGGGCGTCGAGGACCTCCTTCTTCTTCTTCCCGACGGCGCGCCGCAGGATGTCGGCCTGCCCCAGGGTGAAGCCGGCCATGGCGGAGGCCACCTGCATGATCTGCTCCTGGTAGACCATGATCCCGTAGGTGTCCTTGAGGATCGGCTCCAGCAGCGGGTGGAGGTACTTCACGCCGCCCTGGTGCTTGTTGCGGATGAATTCCGGGATGTTTTCCATCGGCCCCGGCCGGTAGAGGGAAACGGCGGCGATGATGTCCTCCAGGCAGGTGGGGCGGAGTTCCCGCAGCATGTCGCGCATGCCGCTCGATTCCAGTTGGAACACGCCGGCCGTCTGGCCCTGGCCGAGCAGGGCGTAGGTCTGTTCGTCGTCCAGGGGCAGGGCGTAGGGATCGACCTCGGCGCCCGCCGTCTCCGCCACCAGGCGCCGCGCCTCCTCGATGAAACCGAGGGTGCGCAGGCCGAGGAAGTCGAACTTGAGCAGGCCCAACTCCTCGAGGACGTTCATGGGGAACTGGGTGACGACGGTGCCGTCGGGCATGCGCTGCAGCGGCACGTGGTCCATGAGCGGGTCGCGGGCGATGACGACGCCGGCGGCGTGCACCGAGGCGTGGCGCGGCAACCCCTCCAGCCGCCGGGCCAGGTCGATCAGCTGTCGCACCTCGGTCCGGCCCTCGTAGGCCTCTTTGAGTTCCGGGCTCGTCTCCAGGGCCTTGTCCAGGGTCATGCCCAGGCCGGCCGGCACCATCTTGGCGATCCTGTCCACGTCGCCGTAGGCCATGCCCAGGGCGCGGCCGACGTCGCGGATGACGGCCCGGGCCAGCATGCGGCCGAAGGTGATGATCTGGGAGACCCGTTCCTCACCGTACCTGTCCCGGACGTAGTCGATGACCTCGCCCCGACGCCGGTCGTCGAAGTCGATGTCCATGTCGGGCATGCTCACCCGTTCCGGGTTGAGGAAGCGCTCGAAGAGCAGGTTGTACCGGAGCGGGTCGATGCCGGTGATCCCCAGGACGTAGGCCACCAGGCTGCCGGCGGCGGAGCCG
>DYIH01000129.1:2526-5179 GCA_020723785.1 Thermaerobacter marianensis | reverse complement strand
GCGGTTTTCGAGGTCAGCAGGGACAGGAGGAAGGGCGCCGAAGACGGGCAGTCCGGCGAGGTGGAGCTGGTTTTCGACCCGTCCGGCGAGGCGAGGTTGATCGAGGTTTCGGCCGCCGAGGAGCGGGAAAGGACGTATTTCTGGCTGAACGCCGGGAACCCGACGTTCCTTGACGCCGACCCGCCGGCGCGGAAGGGGGAGCCCTGTTTCGAGGTGGAGTTCGGGGTGGACGCCAACAGGCGGCTCTTGCTCACCGCCCGCGATTTGCGGACCGGCAGGCTCGTCTACCGCGACCACCCGCTGGTCCGGTTGAGCTGACCACGCTGCGGACGGCCTTTCTCACACGCCTTCCGACTAGCGGCCCCCGGGGGCGTAGAAGTTGATGCGGGGCGCCAGGTCGTGGCCCAGGACGCCTCCCAGCGCGCCCGTCACCACCAGCAGGCCAAAGGCCACAACGGCTCCCGCCAGGTAGAACGACAGCGTGGCGCCGCGCATCTGTTCCTTCCAGCGAATGCGCCAGTACAGCAGCACGGCGAAGATGCCCACGCCGTAAAGGCCGGCCAGGGTATGTATTTCCATGGTGCGGCGCGTCTGCTCGACGAATTCGGGCAGAGCGGCATCCTGGGCCCCCTTCCTCATGGCGTCCGCCAGCCATGTCAGGCGCTTGACTTCCAGCTCCCTGCCGGCCCAGAAGCCCGTGGCGATGGCCAGCACGCCCCCGATCACGCCGCCAATGTGGCAGTACAGGCTGGCCGTTTGGAGGTCCGTCCGCTTCTTGAAGGCGGCGATGCTGTCCAGGACGACGCTGAAGAAGAGCAGGGCGAAAGGGAAGTGGATGATCATGGGGTGGAGCAGGATGCGGAACATGCTGGTTCCATCCCTCCTCGGTCCCGAACGTATGCTCCTTAACTACTAATCACTTATAACCATGTAACACAGTATGTGCTCGTGTCAACGGCATTCCATGTCCAGGCGGTTGGCTTCCTCCAGGTCCTGCGGGGTGTTGACGTTGAAAAACGCCATGGCCAGCCGCCCGTCAGCATCCAGTTCCTCGACGTCAACGGCGTTGACCCGCAGGCGATCGAGCAGATCGGTGAGTCCGGCGGCCCCCCCGCCGTTCAGCAGGCCTTCGGCCGCCGGCAGGCAAGCGCGCCGGTAGATGGCGTGCAGCGGTTCCCGCCGGCCACGGAACACCGGCACGACCGCGTCATAGCCTTCGGCCAGGGCGGCCAGCCGGGCGGCCAGGGCCGGGCTGGCAAAAGGCATGTCGCAGGCCGCGACGACGTTGAGATCCGCGCGGGAATGCAGGAGGCCGGTGTAAAGACCGCCAAGGGGGCCGCGGCGGGGAAGGACGTCGGTGACGACCGTGACGCCGAAATCGGAGTACGGCCGCGGGTCGGACACGACCAGGATGACGTCCTCGACATGGGGCCGGAAGAGTTCGACGACCCGGCGGGCCAGGGGGACCCCCGCGAACGGCAACAGCGACTTGTCGGCGCCCATGCGGGAACTCAGCCCGCCGGCCAGGATGATGGCGTTCACGGCGCGTGATGAACGTGGTCGCAGCGGACCCATTCCGCCGTACCGTCGGCGTACCATTCCTTCTTCCAGACGGGTACGATGGCTTTCAACCGGTCGATGGCGTAGCGGCCGGCGGCGAAGGCCTCCGGCCGGTGCGCCGCGGAAGCGGCGATGGCCACGCTGACCTCGCCGATCTCCAGACGGCCCACCCGGTGGGTGATAGCCAGGCGCGCGCCGGGCCAGCGTTCCGCCACCTCGCGCCCGATGCGGGCCATCTCCTTTTCGGCCATCGGGGGATAGGCCTCATAGTCCATGGCCAGGGTGCGGCGGCCGGCGGTATGTTCCCGCACCGTCCCAAGGAAGAGGACGACGGCGCCGGCGTCCCGGTGGGCCACCCGGGACAGGACGGCGTCCACGGAAACCGGTCCCTCGACGACCTCAAACGCGACAGGTGTCTGCACGGACCCGGCGGCATCGCTCGAACCGCCGCTGACGGGCGGTATCACCGCGACCTCGTCACCGGGCGCCAGTTCGCGCTCCGCAGAGGCGTACTCCTCGTTGACGGCCCACACGGCCGACTTCAACAGCGGCCGGACCCCCGGGAACCGCCTGGCCAGGTCCTCGGCCACGTCCCGCACCGTCATCCCCGGAGACATCGCCACCTCGACACGCCGGCAGCCGGCCGCCTCCGCGACCCCGGCGAAAAGAAGAACGCTCACCTGCGCAGTCATCCCCTCTGCCCCCTTCTTCGATGCTTCCCAATGCTACCCGCCGATCTGGGACATGGCGCGCTGGGGCGTTCCCCCCTGCGCGTGGTCCATGTCGATGCCGTGCCACTCGGGCTTCATCCCCGCCGCCTCCAGCAGTGCCGCTGTAACGGCCGCGTCGCCGGCGCCGCTGCGCAGCAACTCCCGCAGGTGGACCTGCCCCTCGGCCAGCAGGCAGGTGCGCACCCGTCCGTCGGCCGTCAGGCGCAGCCGGTTGCAACTGTCGCAGAAGTGACCGCTCATGGGGGAGATGACCCCGACGGTCGTTTCCCAGCCGCCGGCGCGGAAGGTGCGGGCCGGCCCGAGGCTGCCGGTGCTGACCGGCGACAGCGGCCCCACCGCCGCTTCCGCCCGCCGCAGGATTT
>DYIH01000129.1:0-2516 GCA_020723785.1 Thermaerobacter marianensis | reverse complement strand
TTCCTCGGCGGGCAGGAACCATTCGGCCCAGGCCTGCGCACCACAACCGACGGGCATATATTCGATGAAGCGGATGTGCCAGCCCCGGTCCAGGGCGAAGCGGGTCATCTCGCCGATCTCGCCGTCGTTGACGCCGCGCTGGACGACGGTGTTCACCTTGATCGGACGGAGGCCCGCCGCCTCGGCCGCGGCGATGCCCTCCAGAACGTCGGCCAGGCGGCCGCCCCGCGTGATGGCCGCGAACGTTTCCGGGCGGAGGGAGTCCAGGCTTACGTTGATGCGGTCCAGCCCCGCCTCCGCCAGGGCCCGGGCATGCCGGGCCAGACGGGTGCCGTTCGTGGTCATGACCAGTTCGTGCAGGCCGGGGATGGCGCGCAGCCGGCGCACCAGGCCGACTACGCCCGGCCGCACGAGGGGCTCGCCGCCCGTAAGCCGCACCTTGACCACCCCGGCGGCCACGGCGCAGCGGATGACCCGCTCCACCTCTTCCAGGGTCAACAGGTGTTCACCGGGAAGCCACTCGACCTCGCCGGCGGGCATGCAGTAAGTACAGCGGAGATTGCAGCGATCGGTGAGCGAGACGCGCAGGTAGCGGATGGTGCGCCCGTAGGTCGAAGCCAGTGGCGCCGATCCGGCGTCGATAGACATGTGCCACTCCCCCGCGAACGATAACGGGCCGCGTCTCCACACCAGGAAACCTGCGGGAGAACGCGGCCCGGTCGCCAACTGGGGGGCGGACAGGTCTGTCTCGTCCGCGGTCTCCTTTCCAAGAGGGAGGCAAAGCCGTTTCCCGCCTTACCCTGTCGGCCGGGGACCGTTGGCGCGAACGAATCGCACCGGTAGGCCGTCCGGCTCGGAGAACGCAGTCGTTCATTTTTTTACATGATAGCACATCTTGAAAGATTTGTGAAGCGGAAAAGCGCCGACAGCGGAAAAGCGCCGAAGGCCCTCGCGCTGCAGAAGCGCAGATGCAGGTGGCACTCAGTAGCGTATCATCAGGTTGAGCCTGCCGCTGCCGCACGCGGGACATTGCGAGGGTATCTCGCGCCCCTCCTTGAACTTCCTGACGACGGCCCGGGGATCGATTTCGCCGTCCTCTTCGACTTCTTCCTCCATGTCACCGGCGGCCACGGTGTTGTGGCAGGCGTCACACAGGATGTCGACCCGCACCAGCATGTGCCCCATCCTCTCTGTCCAGTTTCAAAACACTCCCGGCCCTCTGAGTGGGACGGGTTTTTGGCGGCCCCCACCTTTGCGTGATAGGCTCCCATATCCTCTTGATTGGCGGGTGGAAATTCCACTTTTCCACCCAATGGCGCCAATGGTGGTCGATGGGGCCGCCGACGTCGATGGGGCCGCCGACGTGGTGGGGCCGCGGCGTTGATAGGGCCGCCGGCCATATCCATATCCACATCGGTGGCAGGTGGAAATTCCACCTTTCCACCTTTCCACGTAATAGGCGGTAATGGGCCACCCTGAACCAGTGGTGTTCTCCATACTGCCGCAGCGGCGCCACGGGAGATGAAGATGGCAGAACGTGGCCGTTTTCGAGGCGGGGCGGAGCGTATTCCGGGGCGGCCCCACCTTTGTGCGAACGGCTCCGCAATTGCCATTTGTCAGCCTTGTGGCCGCCGTGAATCAGAATCATGATAGGGACAGATGTCCGAACGTGTCAAGGCGCGGTGGGGCGTGCGGTCGGGCGTATCCGTGATCCCGCGATCCATCGTGGGGCGCATCAGGCCCGCGGTTGATGCGTAACCGGCGTGGAACCACGCGAAGCTATGCTGTCCATTGGCTCGGAAGGACCATTTGGTGGTATGAGACAACGCGGAAGGGGGGGAGGCATGGCGGGACGGACATGACCGGACCCATGGACGTTCGGAGTACGATACTCTTGATCGGGGGTGAGTAACGTATGGCAAGGCAAGGGCTTTGCCAGGGGCACGAGCAGGTGCTCCAGAAGAGGACGGCGTTGATGGTCTTCATCCTCTGCGCCATCATCGCCATGTTGGTGGCCAGTCCCGCCGTGCTGGCGGCCGGCGATCCAAGCGCCGGTGAACAGCTCTTCACCGGCGCGGCCCGGTTCGAAAACGGTGGGGCGGCCTGCATCACCTGCCACAACGTCGAAGGGGTTGGTTCCCTGGGTGGCGGGATGGTCGGCAAAGATCTGACGAAGGCTTACTCAAGATTCGGTGAACAAGGTCTCTCCTCCATTCTTAAGCAGCCGGCCTTTCCCATCATGAAGGACATCTTCGATTCCCGCCCCATCACTCCGCAGGAACAGCAAGACCTGCTCGCCTTCTTCAAGGAGGTTGACCAGCGCAGCGAGTCCCAAGCCACCGCCGGTACGTTCTTCGTGATCGGCTTGGTGGGCATGGTTGTCCTTCTGGTGCTGTTCAACATATTCTTTGCCCGTCGCAACCGCGGCGTAAGGCGGCAGTTGGTGGGAGGCGCGATCAGATGAGCTGGATTCAAGACATCGTCAGTCCCAAGACGCGCCAGTGGGAGGACTTCTA
>DYIH01000128.1 GCA_020723785.1 Thermaerobacter marianensis | reverse complement strand
TGGGCGTGTAGCTCAATTGGGAGAGCGCTAGCATCGCAAGCTAGAGGCAGGGGGTTCGAATCCCCCCACGTCCACCAAGAAAATCAAGGCTTAGCGGGCTGGAGATAGATGCCAGGTCACCAGCGCCCCAAGGTACAACCGCCAGGGAAAGGGTGCCGCCTCAACCCTGGCGCTTTTCTTTCTTGGACGCCTCCCCGAACAGCAGGGCCTCCGGCTTCTCGCCCGCCTCCCGCTGCAGGCCGGGAAGGACGTGGCTGCAGGCGGTTCGGGCACCGGCAAGCCGTTCTCCGCCAGTCCCACCAGGTGGAACCTCAAAGCCTCGGCGTCTTCCCGCACGGCTTCTTCCGGGGTGTTGCCCATTGCGACGCGGCAGGGAACGTCCCCGGCAGTGCGTGGGCGCGCAGGTCGGTAAACAAAAATTCAAATTATGCTGCTTAAATGGGGATGTGATGTTATGCACCATGGTATTATTCGCCGGCGGGATGGCCGCAACCTGCCGCCATCGATGGGGAGGACGGGGACCGAGTCCTAAGGGCAGTCGGTGATCCCGGCTTCGGTAACGAGTTGGTGAAGGGGGACGTCCCAGGGATCGGCCGGGACGGCTTCGACAATCTGGCCGGCGAAGGCCAACCCCACGCGCCGGGCGCGCTCCGGCAGGCCGGGGAGGAACCGGTCGTAGTAACCATGGCCGAAACCGAGGCGGTGGCCCCGCCGGTCGAAGGCCACGCCGGGCACCAGCACCAGGTCGATCTGCCCGGTGGGAACAGCGGGGCACCTGGCCGGGTCCGGCTGCCACAGGCCCAGCGGACCCGGCACGAGGCCTGCCTCCCCGGCACGGTCGGCAGGGGAAAAGGGCCGCGCCTCCCAAGCCGACGACGCCGGGACCAGCCGCGGCACTATCCGTCGTCCCTCCGGCACCGCCTCGGGCAGGCAGACGCGCTTGCCGAGGCGCAGGGCATGGGCGATAATGGGCGGCGTGGCCGCCTCGTTGCGAAAGGAGAGGTACATGAGCACCGTCCGCGCCTGCCGGAAGGCCCGCATGGCGAAGAGGTGGGCGGCGATGGCGGCGCTCCAGGCGGTCACCTGCTCGGGGGCCAGCCCGTCCCGCCAGGCAAGGATGCGGCGGCGCAATTCGGCCTTTTCCGTTCCGCCGGCCGGGTTCACCGCGCTCCCCGGGTTCTCCTGGTTCACCCCGCCGCCTCTATCACGGCGAGAACCTCCCCGAGGTTCACCGCCGCCCCTTTCGTTACCCGAACCTCGCGGACGGTCCCCGCTACCGGGGCGGTGATCTCGTTCTCCATCTTCATGGCTTCCAGGATGCAAAGGACGTCGCCGGCGGCGACCCGCTGCCCCGGCTCCACCTTCACGTCGAGGATGATGCCCGGCAGCGGCGCCGTGACCGCCCCGCCATCCGCGTCAACCCTGGGTGGCGCCGGCGGGATCTGCGCCGGGCCCGGTGGGGCTGGGGGAACCTGCGGGGCAGGTGCTGCGGCCGGGGTTATCGGCGCCGCGGCAGGCACGGACGGCATGCCTGCTCCGACCTCCTCGACCTCCACCTCGTAGACTTGGCCGTTGACGGTGACGCGGAATCGTCTCATCGTCCAGCGGGCTCCTTTCGGATCAGGGACAGACGCCGCGCCGCCATCTGGGCCTGCCTGCCGGCAAGCGACCAGAGGGCGGGCGCGACCGGGCCGAACCTCGCGCCGGCCGCCGCGCCGATGGGGCGGACCTCCCGTATGCGGACAGCGCCCGGTTCCCGGTCGAGGATGACGGCCACGGCGGCGGTGATGGCCGCCACCACGGTCGCATCCATGGTTTCATCCCTTGCCAACATCCTGCCGCTTCTTCCTTCCGTAAAATCTCCCGCACTCGATGCGTGACGTCTTCCCCCGGATTCATTCGGGGGCATCCTAAACGGGCAGGTTGCCGTGCTTGCGCGGCGGGCGTTCCTCGCGCTTGCCGGCCAGGGCGGCGAAGGCACGGATCAGCGCCGGGCGCGTCTCCGCCGGGTCCAGGACCATGTCGACGTAGCCCCGCCCCGCCGCCACGTAAGGGTTGGCGAACTTCTCCCGGTACTCCTCCACCTTGGCCCGACGCATGATCTCGGGATCGGGCGCCTCGGCGATCTCCTTCCGGAATACGATGTTGCAGGCCCCTTCCGGCCCCATGACGGCGATCTCCGCCGTCGGCCAGGCCCAGGCCAGGTCGGCGCCAAGGCCGCGGCAGCACATGGCGATGTAAGCCCCGCCGTAAGCCTTGCGCAGGATGATGCTGACCTTGGGCACCGTGGCCTCGGCGTAAGCGTACAACACCTTGGCGCCGTGGCGGATGATGCCACCGTGCTCCTGGGCGCGGCCCGGCAGATACCCCGGGGTGTCCACCAGCGTCAGGAGGGGAATGTTGAAGGCGTCGCAGAAACGCACGAAGCGGGCGATCTTGTCCGAGGCGTCGATGTCCAGGCAGCCGGCCATCACCCGCGGCTGGTTGGCCACCACTCCGACGGTCCGCCCCCCCAGCCGCGCGAAGCCGACCGCGGCGTTGGTGGCAAACAGTTCGTGCACCTCGAGGAAGCGCCCCCCGTCCACGATCGCTTGTATCACTTGGCGGACGTCGTACCCCTTGTTCGGGTCGGACGGCACCGCGTTCCGCAGGGACTCCTCGCGGCGGTCGGCCGGGTCGTCGCCGGCCAGCGCGGGCGGGTCCTCAAGGTTGTTGGCCGGCAGGTGGCCGAGCAGCTCGCGGATGCGGGCGAAGCAGGCGGCCTCGTCGGGCGCGAAGAAGTGGGCCACACCGCTCCTCTGCGCGTGGGTCCGTGCACCGCCCAGGTCTTCCATGGAAATCTCCTCGCCGGTGACGGTCTTGATCACCTCTGGGCCGGTGATGAACATCTGGCTCACGCCGTCGACCATGAAGATGAAGTCGGTGAGGCCGGGCGAGTAGACGGCGCCCCCTGCGCAGGGGCCGAGGATGACGGAGATCTGGGGAATGACCCCGGAGGCCCAGGTATTGCGGGCGAAGATCCTGGCGAAGCCGTCCAGGGCGTCGATGCCCTCCTGGATGCGCGCCCCGCCCGAATCGTTGATGCCGACGACGGGACAGCCGGCCTTCAAGGCCAGGTCCATGACCTTGCATATCTTTGACGCATGCATCTCCCCAAGGGTGCCGCCGATGACGGTGAAGTCCTGGGAGAAGGCATAGACGGTCCGCCCCTCGACGGTGCCGAAGCCGGTGACGACGGCATCGCCGGGGGCGTGGCGCCCGGCCATGCCGAAGTCGGTGGCCCGGTGTTCGACGAACTGGTCCAGTTCGGTGAAGCTGCCGGGGTCGAAAAGGAGATCAAGGCGCTCGCGGGCCGTCAGCTTGCCCTTCTTGTGCTGTTCGGCCACCCGCTCGGGACCGCCTCCGGCCAGCGCCTCCGCCCTCCTGCGGTGAAGTTCGTCCAGCTTGTCCCGCACCCGGTCACCTCCATACAGCGCGTGAAGACGCACCCACTGTTGGGTCAGACAGGCCGTCCGCGCGCGATGGCCTGGGTCACGCCTGGCACAGTTCGATCAAAACGCCGCCCAGGCTCCTGGGGTGGATGAAGGCCACCCGCCTGCCCCCCGCCCCCGGTCTCGGTGTTTCGTCGATCAGCCGCAGGCCCGCCCGCCGGGCCTGCTCCAGGGCGGCATTGAGGTCGGGGACGGCCAGGGCCACGTGGTGCAGACCCGGCCCCCGGTCAGCCAGGAAGCGGCCCACCGGGCCGGCGGGCGAGGTTGGCTCCAGCAGCTCGATGCGGCCGTCGGCCAGAGGCAGCATGGCCACCCGCACGCCGTCCGACGGGACCTCCTCGACGCCGTGCACGGCCAGTCCGAGGCCGGCCGTATAGGCGGCCAGCGCCGCTTCCAGGTCGGCGACGGCCACCCCCAGGTGGTCGAAGCGGATCACCGGACATCGCCCTCCCCCGCCCCACGCCGCCGGGCCGCCTCCCGGCGGATGTGGTCGACGATCTCGGCCAGAGGCGTGCCGGGCGTGAAGACGGCGGCCACCCCTGCCTCCCGCAGGGCGGCGGCGTCGTCCGGCGGGATGATCCCCCCGGCGATCACCGGCACGTCTTCCAGCCCCCGCCGGCGCAGGGCTTCCACAACCAGCGGGAAGAGGGCCGCATGCCCCCCCGAGAGGCTGGAGAGTCCGACGACGTCGACGTCCTCCTCCAGCGCGGCCTCGGCGACTTGCTCCGGCGTCCGACGCAGGCCGGTGTAGATCACTTCCATGCCGGCATCGCGCAGGGCGCGGGCCACCACCTTGGCGCCCCGGTCGTGGCCGTCCAGGCCGACCTTGGCGATGAGCACCCGAATCTTCCGTTCCAAGGCCCCTCCCCCGTGCCGCGGGCCTGTCCGAGCCGGGACCGCTCGCGGGGCCCACACCTGAGGAAACATTATACCATAGCCGGCCGGAGGCAACCCCTGGCCCTCAGCCGTGATATGGTTGTCCCGGGACCGCGCCAAAACAGTATTACTGTGGCGCATATTACCATCATGCATAAGGCCTGTGCATGAGTCGCGCAAGCCTTGTGCGGCAAGGGCTTGCGGCCCTGGATATAACTGTGGTTAATGAGCCTGTCGCGCCAGGGTGGGGCCGCCCGATTCCGCTCCGCCTTTGCACCGAAAACCGGACCCTTGCGAGCGATAAGCCAAAGCCTCTCACACCTCCGCCGGCGCTCGGTACTCGCCGAACACCTCGCGCAACGCGCCGCAGATCTCGCCAAGCGTGGCGTAGGCCCGCACCGCGTCGAGGATCGGCGGCAGGAGGTCGGCGCCCGGTTCGGCGGCCGCCTCCCGCACCGCCGCCAGCGCCGCCGCCACGCGCCCGGCGTCGCGCCGCGCCCGCAGCCGCCGCAGCTTCTCCGCCTGGGCCTCGGCCACCGCCGGGTCCACCCGCAGGACTTCCGGCGGCGCCTGGGCCGCCTCGCGGAAGGCGTTGACGCCCACGACGACCCGCTCGCCCCGCTCGACGGCCTGCTGGGCGCGGTAGGCCGCCTCGGCAATCTCCCGCTGCACGAACCCCTGCTCGACGGCCCGCACCGCGCCCCCCATGGCCGCGATCCGATCCAGGTAGGCCTGGGCCGCCGCCTCGAGGCGGTTGGTCAGGTCCTCGACGTAGTACGAACCGCCCAGGGGATCGGCGGTGTTGACGACCCCGCTCTCGTGGGCCAGGATCTGCTGAGTG
>DYIH01000127.1 GCA_020723785.1 Thermaerobacter marianensis | reverse complement strand
AGCCGCGTGCAGCGGTCGAAGTAGCGTACCGACGAACTGGTGACGCGGCGGCCGGAGGAAAGGACGCGCTCGTTGTAGCCCTGGAGCAGGTCCTTCTTCTCCGCCAGGCTCACCCGGCGCGGGTCGCGCTTCAGCGCCGGGACGACCCGGTCGCGCACCACCGGCGCCGGGGCCAGCCGCACCGGCTCGCCCGCGTCGGCCGACAGGCGGGCCTGGCGGATGGCCAGGTCCACCTTGGCCTCCAGGTCCTCCAGCCGGTTGAAGGAGACGAAGCCCCAGCCGGCGCCGACCAGGGCGCGGACGTTGCCGCCGCAGTCCACCGCCTGCCCGACCGTCTCCAGCACCGGCCCGCGGAATTCGATGCGTGTCGCGCGGGTCTCCTCCAAGCGGATTTCCAGGTAATCGGCCTCCCGGCCGCGCACCAGCTCTGTCAGCAGGCTCTCCAAGCCGCTCCCGACCCCCGATTCCGCCCGCCGAATCCTGATCCGGTGGGACCCCAAGGCCCGGCCGACCTTGGCAGCTTCCTTCCAAGGATTCGCCGCCGGCCCGACGAATCCTCCCGGCTTGTCTCAACGCTCCGCGACCGAGGTTATGCGGCAGGGACACGGATTATGCGCCTGGTTAATGGGACTGTCGCACAACCTGCCGCCCAGCCTGCGCGACTGGTTGTGGATCAGGGCCGGCTGCAACAAGGGGTCGAAGATGATACAATGAACTTCATTAAGCCTTTACCGCGAGGATCATCGCGAAAATCATGTGGTGCAGACATGAATGCGGTCGGTGGGGAATGAGCCTTGGCGAGGCGTGAAACGTCAGCCGGCGGTGTGGTTTATCGGCGGGAGGGCGGCGGCTATCGACTGATGCTGATCCGCGACCGCTTCGGCCGCTGGAGCATGCCCAAGGGGCGCATCGAGCCGGGGGAGACCCCGGAGGAGGCCGCCCTGCGGGAGATCGAAGAGGAAACGGGCGTGGTGGGCCGCATCGTTGCCGTCCTCCCGGCTACCCGTTATTTTTTTCGCGACGGGGAGACCCTGGTGGAGAAAGCCGTTGAGTACTTCCTCGTGGAGGCGGTCGGCGGGGCGGTGCGGCCCCAGTTGGAGGAGATCAGCGGGGTGGGCTGGTTCGCCCCCGGCGAGATCGCCGCTCTTGAACAATACGACAACAATCGCACTGTGCTGGAGCGGGCCATGAGACTGCTGGGCGGGAAGGGGAGGCTGGAGTAGGCGCGTGAAACGGCCCATCCGCAGCGCGGGGGGAGGGATAGAGTGGATTTCGCTGACTACCTGGCGGCCCGCGATAGCCTGGCCGGCGCTGGCGCGGTACTGACCTGGCTCCTCGGCGCCTTGGGGGCGGTCTTGATCGCTGCCGGCATTCTGGAGTTCGCCGGGCGCGGTGAGCGGCTGGTTCGCATGCTGCCGGCGCGCATCTTGCCGGCCGTGACGCTGGCCGTCCAGGCGGCCGGGTTCCTGCTCCTGGCGTGGTTCCACCTGGAGGTCCGCCGGACGGTTCCCCTGACGATGCCGGGCACCGACCAGGTGCTGGCGCGCTACGCCCTGCCCCTATGGATCGAGGGGGAGAAGCTCTACTTCTGGGCCCTCTGGTTCGGCGTTTTCGCTCTCATCGTCCACCGGCGGCAGCCGGCCTTCCGGCCCGCCGTCGACCTGGCCTGGGGCGTGCTCCTGCTCCTCGCTCTTGCGTTGACCAACCCCTTCACCGACCCGCTGCCGCGCTTCCACCAGGAGGTCGTCATGTACAGGGACGCCCTCCTGGCCGGCAACCCGATGGAGCAGGTCCAGGTCCTCGAGATGCTTTACGGGCGCCTGGCCGGGTTCTACAACTCGGCCTACATGTGGATCCACCCGCCGCTCCTGTTCGTCGCCTACGCCGCCCTGCTGGTGTCCTTCCTGGCCAGCATCCCCCCGCTCCTGGGCCGCGGCGGCTCGCTCCATTCGGGCCTGGCTTACGGCTACGCCCGCCTCGGGTACCTGCTCCTGACCGTGGGCCTGCTCATCGGCTACCCCTGGACCCGCGAGGCCTGGAAGGACCAGCCTTGGTGGTGGGATCCCAAGATCAACATGACGCTGGTGATGTGGGTGCTGTACACGGCCTTCCTGCACGCGCACCTGTACCGGCACCGTCCCGGGATGGCCCGGCTGGCTGCCGGCCTCGGCGTCGTCTCGTTCCTCGCACTGATCTTTACCTATGTCACCACGTATGTTATTCCGGGCGTCCATTCGTACCAGTGACGCCTGCGCCCGTGCCGATGAGGCCGTGCCGGGGGGCGGAAGACGATCGTTGGGGGAGCGGGGGCGGAAGATCGTTGGGGGAGGATGAGAGATGGGCGGTTATGATTTCTTCCTGATCCGGGCGACCATAGGCCTGCTGGCCGGGCTGGGTGTCCTGTCCCTCTACGGGACGGCCTACAGTTTCCTGGCGTCGCAGGCCGACCGCCACTGGCACATGACCCCCGCCTACTCACAGTACCTGGACCGCATGGACGGCATGGCCTTCCCCCTGGTGGTAGGCCTCCTGGTGGCGATGACGCTGTGCATTCCCAAGCGGATCATCCCCCGGGACGTCCTGCTCCGGTTCAGCGCCGCGATCGTCGTCCTGGCCGCCGGGCTGGGCGCGGTCCGCGGGGCGGGGACGGCGCTGGCCTTCCTCATGGCCCTGTCGATGATCCTGCAGGTGGCGGTGGTGGCGGCGGTTCTCTTCCGGCCCGACACGCTCCGCTTCGAACGCCACGGCCTGGTGGCCCAGCTCGGTTCGGCCCTGCTGCACCTTGGATTCGTAGTCTTCGTCTTCGACCTGGTCATCTTGTACGAATCCCGTTGGCACATCGGCGTTTTCTGGCTGGCGACGCTGCTCATGGTCGTCGGGACGGCCCTGTCGTTTTACGCGCCGGAGATCGGGGCCCGGACGGCCCGGAAACCGCCCGACGGGGGGTGCCCGGACAGGGCGTGACCGAAGCGTGATCCGAGTCCTGCCGCGGAAGGAGGAGATAGGTGAAACCTCCCTGGCAGGCGCGGTGGTGGCCGTCATCGACGCCCTGCGCGCCACCAGCACCATCGCCACCGCCCTGGCCCACGGGGCGCGGGCGGTCATTCCCTGCGCCAGCCCGGGCGAGGCGCGGCGGGTGGCGGCCGCGGCACCGGGCCGGCTGCTGGCCGGGGAGGAGGGTGCCCTGCCCATCCCCGGCTTCGACCTGGGCAACTCCCCCCGCGAATACAGCCCCGAGGCCGTGGCCGGACGGGAGATCGCCCTCGTCACCACCAACGGGACGCGGGCCATCCGCTTGGTCCAGGACGGGATGGGTGGGCGGCTCGGCAATGTCCTGCTGGCCTCTTTCCTGAACGCCGGGGCGGCCGCCCGCGCTTTGGCGGAAGCCGCCGCGGGCCGGGACGTGGTCATCGTCTGTTCCGGAACCGCGGGCCGCTTCTCGCTCGACGATTTCCTCTGCGCCGGAGCCTTGGCCGATGCCCTGGAGGCGTCCGGGGCTGAAGGGCTCGACGATCTGGCCCAGGCGGCCCGCGACGCCTACCGGCAGAACCGCGGCCGCCTGGCGGAAGCCTTGGCCGGATGCCGCCACGCCCGCTTTCTGTTCGACGCCGGGCTGGGTGGGGACGTGGCCTTCTGTGCCCGCGAAAACGTATTCGATGTCGTGCCGGTCGTCAGGTGGCCGGAGGACGGGGGCGGGCCGCCGTACGTCACGGCGAGCCCAGGCAGCAGATGGATAGCAGCAGGGTGACCTTACTATGGTGCATATTACCGTCATGCATAATAGTTGTGCATGAGTCGCACAAGCCTTGTACATCCTGACGGAGCCGGCTGATCCCCCAAGAACTGGGGATGGATCAGGCCGCATCAGGTTGACAAAAGGCGCAGCAATTGTCGGGCATGCGGCGTCTCATCGGCGCCACACTAACGATCAGGAGGTGGTCGTCAATGGCCCGCAACGGCACTTTGACCGGCGTCAACCTGGACCGGCTCAAGTACGAGGTCGCCGAGGAACTCGCCCATTTCCCGAAACAGATCGCTGACGAGAGCCAGTTCCGGCAGGTCGTCGATAACTTCAAGTTCGAAGTCGCCCAGGAGCTGGGCATCCCCCTCAACCGGGGTTACAACGGCGATATTCGGGCGCGTGACGCCGGCCGCATCGGCGGCAAGATCGGCGGCAAGATCGGCGGCCAGATGGTGCGCCGCATGATCCAGATCGCCGAGCAGCAACTGGCCGCCGGCCGGCCGGTCTAACGGCCGGGATACCGGCCAGGAGGCGTCCCGCTTCGGCGGGGCGCTTTCCATTGCCATTGCCGTTGGCGGCCCCACCGGTCGCTCCGCGACCCGGGTTGTGCGATAGGTTCAAAAAGGATTCAAAAATGATCGGATCGAATACGAAAATGATCAAGTAAGTTACAAAAAGGGGCGGCCGCTTCCGACACTCGCTTCGAGGGCCGACCATAGCCAAAACCACCATTCCGCCAGGGGTTTGAGATTGTGCGATGGTTTCGGGTTGCCATCCTTCCGGCCTTGCTGATCGCGGGGATCATTGCCGCTCTTTATTATTTCTTTCCCGATGTCATGCCTCATAAGCTGCTTCGCCACACACCCCCGCCACGCGTCGTAGCCCGTTTTAAGATTCCGGGCCTGCCCCCTGTGGACATCACGGATACCGATGTCCTGCGGCAGAAAGCTTTCATGAGCGGCACCGACAGCCCGCCGGCCAGCAACAAGCAGGCGCTGCAGATCATGGTCCGCAACAGGGTTCTCTATCAGGAAGCCCTGGGCCGCGGCGTGGCGTACACCCGCGAGGAGGCGGCCGCCATGGCCCTAGCCCAAGAGCGGCTGTACGAGTCCGGCGCTATCGAGGGGAAGGCCGAGATCGACCGTTTGATTTCGACCCTGGGCGTTGACGCCAAGACGTACTGGGAAAAGATACTTCCAGAGCGCTATCAACTGACCATCTCCCAATTCCGGCTGCGCCAGGCGGTCCGGTCCGAAATGGCCAACCTGGTCCCTCCGGGCAACGAGGACAAATTCAGCAAGCTTTATGACAAATGGGTGGAGTCGGTGATGGCCAAGGTCGAGGTTCAGGTTCTCGACCAGCCCTTCATCGAGGCCAGGGACGCGCTCCGGCAAGCGCCCTGACCGCAAAGCCAAGAGGCGCGCCCACGATGGCCCCCCACAACGCATGGGTGGTGAAGTACTTCACTTCTCAAAACCCTTTGTTTTACAAGAGTTTCATTAGCATGAAGTACTGAGCCTGTCGCACAAACCGGACCGGAGGCCGAAGGGGGGGCCGCCGCCCCAGAA
>DYIH01000126.1 GCA_020723785.1 Thermaerobacter marianensis | reverse complement strand
GAAGCCCACAGGCATTCGACCTCTCTTTACCCCGCGGGTGGGGGGGCCGCGGCGGCGGCCGCGAGCGCGACGGCGGCCGAGAGCCGCACGGTGCGCGTGGACGTCGCCGTTCTGGACAACCTGATGAACCTGGTGGGCGAACTGGTCATCGACCGCACCCGGCTGGGCCAGCTCTCGAACCAGCTTGGCGATGTCGCGGGCGTAGAGGAGCTGGCCACCGAGGTGGGCCGCATCTCCAACCACCTGGCGCGGATCACCGGCTTTTTGCAGGACGAGATCCTCAAGGCGCGGATGCTGCCCATCGACCGGCTCTTCAAGAAGTTCCCGCGCATGGTGCGCGACCTGGCCCAGAAGGTCGGCAAGGAGGTGAACTTCGTCGTCCGGGGCGAGGACACGGAGTTGGACCGTTCCGTGATCGAGTTCATCGGCGACCCGCTGATCCACCTGTTGCGCAACGCGGTGGACCACGGGCTGGAGCCGCCCGACGAGCGGGAGCGGGCCGGCAAGCCCAGGGTGGGGACGGTCATCCTCGCCGCCGACCACCGTGAGAACCAGATCGTCGTGGAGGTCACCGACGACGGACGGGGCATCGATCCGGACAAGATCCGCGAATCCGCCGTCCGTAAGGGGATCATCACCCCCGAGCGGGCGCGCGAACTGACCGACCGGGAGGCCCAGATGCTCATCTTCGCGCCGGGCTTCAGCACGGCCGGGCAGGTGAGCGACATCTCCGGCCGCGGCGTGGGCCTGGACGTGGTCCAGAAGAACATCGACCGGCTCAACGGGCGGGTGGAGCTCGAGTCCGAGCCGGGCAAGGGCAGCACGTTCCGCATCTACCTGCCCCTGACCCTGGCCACCATCCGCGCGCTCTTGGTGCGGGTGGCCGGGCAGGTCTTCGCCCTGCCGCTCTCGGCCATCGTGGAGACCCTGCGCGTCTCGCCTGAGCAGATCCAGACCCTGAAGCGCCGGGAGGTCGTCGTCGTGCGCGAGAAGGTCGTGCCCATCCAGCGGCTGGAGCAGTGCCTGCGCCTTTCACGGCGCGCGCGGCGGGGCGACGCCGGCGACGCCGGCGGCCGGTCCAAGCACCTCTACGCCGTGCTGGTGACGGCCAACGGCACGGAGCTGGGCCTGGTGGTCGATTCGCTGGTCGGGGAGCAGGAGATCGTCATCAAGAGCCTCGGTCGGTTCATCGGCGACGTCCGCGGCCTGGCCGGGGCGACGATCCTCGGTGACGGCAGCGTGGCCCTGATTCTCGACGTGCGCGGCTTGCAGGAAGCGGTCTGGCAAACCGAAGGATTGGCGGGCTAGCCGGCGCCCGTTTCGATTAGTCAGGAGGGAGCTTATGGCAACGGTTCTGGTGGTCGACGACTCGGATTTCATGCGCGTTCGCTGCAGGCAGCTCCTGGTCGGAGAGGGATTCCAGGTCCTTGAGGCCGGCAACGGGCAGGAGGCGGTCGAAAAGTATCGGGAACACCGCCCGGACGTGGTGATGATGGATATCACCATGCCGGTCCTTGACGGCATCTCCGCCGTCAAGGAGATAAGGAAAGTGGATCCCCAGGCCAGGATCGTCATGTGCAGCGCCCTGGGCCAGCAGGCCATGGTGCTGGAGGCCGTGAAGGCCGGGGCACGCGACTTCATCGTCAAACCTTTCGAACCGGACCGCGTCGTGGCCACGCTCCGCAAGGTCCTGGTCTGAACGGGCGCGCCCGTGACGGCGAGGCTCCGGTGGTTTCGACCGGCGCTCCGTCATCGGCTGCGGGGCGGTGGATAAGGGAGAAACGGAGATGGAGAAAATCCGGGTTCTCGTGGTCGATGACTCCGCCTTCATGCGGAGGATCATCAGCGAGATGATCCTGTCCCAACCGGATATGGAGGTTGCCGGCACGGCCCGGGATGGCGCGGAGGGCCTGGAGAAGGCGGCTTCGCTGCACCCGGATGTCGTCACCCTGGACGTCGAAATGCCCCGTATGGACGGCCTTACGGCCCTGTCCCGCCTGATGGAGGAGAATCCCCGGCCGGTGGTCATGGTGTCCAGCCTGACCCAGGCCAACGCCGAGGCGACAGTCCGCGCCCTGGCCATGGGCGCGGTCGACTTCGTCCCCAAGCCGTCGGGGGCCATTTCCCTGGACATGCACCGGCAGCGCGAGGAACTGCTGTGCAAGGTGCGGGCGGCGGCCCGGGTGCCGCGCGACCGCCTGCTGCGTTTTGCCCGGGGAGGACCGGGCCGCGGCAGGCCGCACGCCACCCTTGCGGGCGTGACGAGGGCAGCCGCGGACGTTCCGCCCGCCGCGGGCAGGAAATACCCCGGGGGACTGACGAGGGTGGTGGTCATCGGCTCGTCGACCGGGGGGCCGAGCGCCCTGATGGAGGTCGTTCCCAGGCTCTCCGCCGACTTCCCCGCAGGCCTGCTGCTCGTCCAGCACATGCCCGCGGGGTTCACCCGCTCCCTGGCCCAGCACCTGGACCAGATGTCGGCGTTGCCGGTGCGGGAGGCGGCGCCGGGCGACGTGCTTTGCGACGGTTCGTGCCTGGTCGCCCCGGGAGGCTACCACCTCATCCTGCACCGTGACGCCACGGTGTCCCTCGACGACGGCCCGCCCCAGCACGGGGTGCGCCCGGCCGTCGACGTCACGCTGGAGTCCGTCGCCGACACCTGGGGGCCGGGTGCCGTCGTCGCCATCCTTACCGGCATGGGTTTCGACGGGGCCCGCGGCGCCTTGAAGATCAAGCGGAGCGGCGGCCAGGTCCTCGCCCAGGACGAGGCCAGTTGCGTCGTGTACGGGATGCCGCGGGCCGTCGTGGAGATCGGGGCCGCCGACCGCGTGGTCCCCCTGGGCGAGATCGCCGACACCCTGTCCCGCCTGGTGGCCCAGCCGGTGTGCCGATAGGGTAACCCCGTGCAAGGCGGCGGCTGCGAAGTGTCTGAACGCGGCGCGGCGGCTTGATAGTATTGCGTATTCGATGGGATGGGAGTGGTGGGCATGGAGCCGGCGCTCAGCCTTGGCTTCGATCAGTTAAGTGCGCGGTTCCGCCGGTTGACCGGCATCGACCTTAACCAATACAAGGGTAGGCAACTGGAACGGCGCCTCCAGTCGTTGCTCAGGCGCCACAACCTCGCCGACTATACGGCCCTCTCCCTGCGCCTGGAGCGGGATCCCGCCTTTCTGCAGGAGTTCAAGGACTTTCTGACGATCAACGTGTCGGAGTTCTTCCGCAACCCGGAGAAATTCCGCGAACTGCAGGAACGGGTCCTGCCGGAGCTGCTCAAGGCCCGGCCCCGGCTGCGTATCTGGAGCGCCGGCTGTTCCATCGGTGCCGAGATCTACTCCGTGGCGATGATCCTGGACGAGGTCTCGCCGGGTCGCGGCCACGTGCTGCTGGCTACGGACATCGATCGGGCCAGCCTGGACAAGGCGCGGCTGGCGGTTTACCAGGAGCAGGAACTCAAGACGCTGCCGCCCCACCTGCGTGACCGCTGGTTCCGCCCCGTCAACGGGGGCTGGCAAGTGGACCGAAGGCTGGCGGAGCGGGTGGAATTCAAGAACCACAATATGCTCGAGGATCCCATGCCCGCCGATATGGACCTGATCCTGTGCCGAAACGTGGTGATCTACTTCACGGATGAGGCCAAGGACCGGCTGTACCGGCGTTTTTTCAACAGCCTGCGCCCGGGCGGCTACCTGTTCACAGGCGGGACGGAAACGATCTTCCAAGCCCGGGAGATCGGGTTTCGGTTGATTTCACCATGTTTTTACCGCCGGGAACCAGCCGGATAGGTATCAAACATCGCGAAACTTTTTTCGAAAATAATTGGGAGATGGAAACTGCGAGGAGAAGGGGGAAAGGCCGGTGAAGGTGGAATTCATCAACCCCTTTGTGGCCGCGGCCTACCACGTGCTGGAGATGGAGATCAAAGCCCCTATTTCCAAGGGTGAGCTGCGCTTGGAGGAGGCCCATTACACCACCAACGACATCACCACCATCATCGGCGTCGTGGGCAAGGTCAGCGGCACCGTGCTCTACGGGACTGCCGAGAGGACGGCCAAGCAGATGGCCTCCGCGATCGTGGGCCAGACGATCGCCATCTTCGACAAGCTGGCCGAAAGCGCCGTCAGCGAGCTGGGCAACATGATCACCGGCCGGGCCAGCGCCCTGCTCGAGGAGGCCGGTTACCCCTGCAAGATAACGCCCCCGACCCTGATCATCGGGCGGGGCACGATCATCAGCACGACCCCGTTCCAGCGGCTGATAATCCCCCTGCTGACCAAGTACGGCGAGGTGACCATCGCCGTGGCCCTCAAGGAGACCCCCAACGTAGATATCAGGGGGTACGCCCCCAGCGTCGGAGGAGTCGGTTAGACACGGTTTTTGCGCCGGCCGCCCGGGGGCCGTACCGCGGCGGGGGTGGCGGCGCGCGGTGTGGCCGGGGCGCGGTTCCCCCGCCCCCGAGTTGCCGGTGAGCCGGCGACCGCCCGCCTGTCGATCAGGAGAAAGGCGCCAACGGCCGCCAGGGCGGCGAGGGCGCCTGCCCCCAGGCCGATGACGCCTTGGCCGGCGGCCAGGAGCCGGCCGGCGGCGGGTGGACCCAGGGCGGCTCCGAAGAAGCGCACCGACCCGTACAGGGACGTGACGATCCCCCTCTCCGAGGCTCCCATGGCGCTGGTCACCAACTGGTTCAGCGAGGGCAGCGCCAGCCCCGAACCCAGACCCATGGCGGCCAGGGCGGCCGAGAAACCGTAGAGGCCTTTCAGGAAAGCCGCGCCGGCCATGGCGGCGGCGATCACGGCCAAGCCGACGATCAGGCTGCTCTTGACGGGCCCGCCCCGTCGCTCCTGCAGGAATATCCCCGTAAGGTAGGCGGTCACGGCCATCACCAGGACCGGGATGGCCATCACCCAACCCTTTCCGAAGCCGCGGATCCCCCACCGGTTTTCCAGGAGATCGGAGTAGAAGGCCAGCAGCCCGAAAAGAAGGAAGAGGATGACCATGCCCGAGGTGAAGGCGGTCAGCAGTGAGACCCCCTTGCCCTCCCAGGTGCGGACCAGGCTTTCGCGGTACTGGCCGAGGCTCTGGCCCAGGGCGCCGTTTTTCCGGGGTTCACGCACCAGGAGGAAAACGGCCAGCGCGGCGGCCCAGGCCAGGGCGGGGTAGACGAAATAGGGGGCGAACCAGGCCGCCAGGGCGACCGCGGCGCCGATGACGGGGGCGACGATCTTGCCCACGCCGTTGGCCGCCTCCAGAATGGCCAGGGCCTTGGCCCGTTCCGCCGTTTGGAAGATGTCCCCCGCCAGAGCCATCGCCACTTGGTAAAGACC
>DYIH01000125.1 GCA_020723785.1 Thermaerobacter marianensis | reverse complement strand
GATCTCGCGCGCCAGGGGGATGTCCGTTTCAAAGGTGATCCGGCCGTCGTCGTCCTTGGCGTCGATGACCATGGCGTTTAACCCGCCGGCTTTGGCGAGGGCGAAGAGCCGGTAGAAGCGGGTGTCGTCGCCGGCGGTGTAGCCGGTCAGGTAAAGGCCCCGCTTGGCGTCGGCCGGTCCTGGCTGCACAGCCTGTTGACCTGGCGGGGATCCTGAAGAATAGACGGCGCCGGAGGTGGTATCGGCCGCGTCTCCCCGGCCCTGTTCCGCCTGGGCCGGGTCGCCGGCCGGGGCCCGGTGCGCGGCTGGCTGGTCGGCCGCTGGCCGGTCAGCGGCGGGAGTGGTGGCGGTTTTACCGGGCCCGGGCGCCATCAGTGTCTTGATAGGGCCGTACCCGACCGCGCCCAGGCCGGCAAGGACACCCAGGAGCAGCGCCAGTGCCGGGGCGCAGATCAGGCCGGGCAGGCGTTTGGTGGAACGCTTGCGGTGCGGCTCGCCAAGCCTTTCGCTTCTCCGTCCGCCGATGCCGGCAGGCACCGCTGGCTGATCCACGGGACCGCCCCCAGACACGGTTCGACAATCCGTTCAAGGTTCATTCAACCGAATTACCGCAACTCCTGCCGGAAGGCAAAGAGGGAAACGCTGTTCAGATGCTATGTTTCTAGATATCAAGTATATTGCTGGAATTTATCCCTGCCGCCGGGAAGACCCCTTCCGTAAGGAAGGGGATGGAAGGCGGCGGGTTTGGTCCTGTGGTATAATATGGGAAGGCCATTTCTGAAGTCCGTCGTACTTCTTGGGCAGCACCGGTCAAGTCACTATCGACATGCTGAAGAAGTATGGCGAGATCCAGGGGGTAGTAAGATGAAACGCACATATAAATTCCGCCTCCACCCGACCGGCAAACAGGTCCGCGCCCTGGAACGGACGCTGAACCTCTGCCGCATTCTCTACAACTGCGCGCTCCTGGACCGCCGCGAACACCACAGGAAGACCGGCCAGGGACTGACCTACAACCGGCAGGCAGCTCAACTCGTCCGGGACAAGGAGGCTCACCTGATCCTGGTCGAGGTCCACTCCCAGGTGCTGCAGGACGTTTTGCGCCGCGTGGACCGCGCCTTCGACAACTTCTTCCGGAGGCTCTCGACCGGCGCAAGAAAGCCCGGCTACCCTCGTTTCAAGGGCGAAGGCCGGTACGACAGCATCACCTACCCGCAGCAGCCCGGCTTCCGGATCACCGCCGAAGGACGGCTGTATCTTTCGAAGATCGGGCACATCAAGATCAAACTGCACCGCCCGATCCAGGGGGAGATCAAGACCTGCACCGTCCGCCGGCAGGCGGGAAAGTGGTACGCCTGCATCGCGGCGGAGATCGGCGGTGCGCCGCCGGCGATTCCGATCCGCTCGGCGGTGGGCGTGGACCGCAACATCATCAACCTGGCCACGCTCTCCGATGGGCGAGTCATTGAGAATCCGCGCCAGTTGCGAGGGATGGAGAAGCGCTTGGCGCTTTTTCAGCGGCGCGCGTCCCGGAAAAAGCCTGGGAGCCGGAACCGCAAGAAGGCCAATGCGCGGGTTGCCCGCCAGCACGCGAAGGTGGCCGACAAGCGGCGGGGGCATGCGCACAAGGTTTCGCGGTTCTTGGTCGATACCTATGACCTGATCGTGTTCGAGGATCTGCTGATCCCCAACATGGTGCGCAACGGTCATCTGGCCAAGCACATCCATGACGCCGGGTGGGGGATGCTCGCGCGGTTTGCGTCTTACAAAGCGGAAGAGGCTGGTAAGGCGGTACTGCGCGTTGAACCACGCGGCACGACCAGCGACTGCAGCGGGTGCGGTAAGTCGGTGCCGAAACAGCTCGGTGACCGGCTCCACCGCTGTCCCGCCTGCGGGCTGGAGGTCGACCGGGACGTGAACGCGGCCCGGAACATCCTCACCCGTGGGTTGCGACTTCTGAATACCGCGGGAACCGCGGGAATTCACGCCTGGGGAGATCCAGCCTCTACCGTGGGAGATGCCAGCCTGCGGCAAGCCGGGTCTTTGAACCAGGAAGCCCCGTCCGTCAGGGCGGGGTAGTTCACCAGGTCTTGTCCGATTGTCTCTCGACAGGTATCATTGAAAGGGGCCTGCCACTTTTTTGGCACCCCGGACGGGGGCGAGTCATGGGCTGGTTGAGGACGGCCGTGGGCGCCAGGATCTGGGTTCTGGTACTGATGGTCGCCGCTTCCGCCATCGCCGCCGTCGCAATTTCCGCCAATTTTCTACCCCCCATGTTTGTCGCCGAAACGACGCTGGCGGTTGCCGGCGCCCCCGCCGGCGAAGGTGCTGATGCCGCCAGACCGGGCGATGCCGCCGGTCGCTCCCCGGAGGCGCCCCTTGCCGCCCCATCCCTTAAGACGCTGGTTATTCAGGCCCGCAGCCGGACCGTGCTCGATCGGGCGGCGCGCGAGCTTTCCCGGCGCGCCGGCGGACGGTACGACGCGGCCACCCTGGACCGCATCATTCGGGTGCGGTCGGTGCGATCGAGCCGCCTGATCCGTATCCGGGCGGTGCACGGCGACCCGCGGGTGGCCGCCGCGGCCGCGGACGCCGTGGCCCGGGAACTTGCCGATCACGTCGAGCGCAGCCGTGCGGACAACGTCGGGCGGGCACTGGTCTTCCTGCGGAACCAGGCCGACGAACTGGCCCGCCAGGAGGCGGAGGCGCGGGCGCAGCTCCAGTCCCTGGCCGCCGACCCCCGCTCGCCCGAAATCCTGCGCCAGGATCTCAGCATCCGTACGGAGACCCTGGCCGCATACCGCAAGCAGGCCGCCCTCCTCGGCACCGAGTTGCAGGGCGCCCTGGCCGCCCGGGACGCCCTGCGCGCGCGGCTGCGGACCCTGCCGAATGGCGGCGCCGCCCGTGACCGGTTGACGGCGGAACTGGCGGCAAAGGAAGCGGCCATCGCCGAGAAACGAGCGACCATGGCGGCTGACCTGGCCATGGCCCGGGCCATGGATTCGGAGGTGCGGGCGCTGGGTGCCGAACTGGTCCGGAAACAGGGGGAGTACGTCCTCCGGCGGGATCAGGTCGAGCGTCTGAGCCAGGCCGGCAGCGGCCTGCAGGAGAAGATCGCCGCGGTACAGGCCAGCTTGGCCCTGCACCTGGGTGAGGCCCACCTGGAGGTCATCGCGCCGGCCGGTCTGCCGCCGGCGCGGGACTGGCTGCCGGCGGTGGGCAGTGCGGGGGTGGGAGCGGTGATCGGCGTCCTGTTCGGCCTGGCCGTCCTCCTTCTCCTGAACCTGTTGAATGCCCGATCCCGGTCGTTCAGGCCGGCTGGATTCTTTCGCCTGGAGGCCGGCAGCGCCGGGGAAAGCGGTCAGGTCCCGCCTGATCTCCCCGTTCTTGCCCATGTTCCGGAGTTCGACACCGCGAGGAAACGCTGACTCCTTGGGGGTGGCTGGGTGTTCATGCCAGGCTGGAGGCGGAAAGAGAGGCGCGGCGGCCGGGTGCGGCTGGTGACCACGGCCGCGGGGCGGGCATCGGAGGCCGGCGCCTTCCGGGACCTGTACCGCAACTTGCGGGAGGGCGTGCCGGCGGGTGTCCGCTCCATCTTCTTCACCAGCCCCGGGGTCCGTGACGGCAAGACCACCATCGTGTGCAACCTGGCCCTGACCATGGCCGCGGCGGGGGAGCGGGTCCTCGTCATCGATGCCAACCCGTACAGGCCGGTTCTGCACGCGGCCTTATTCGTGAATAACGACCGGGGTCTGGCGACTCTCCTGGAAGCGCCCGAACGCCTGAAGGAGAACGTTCAGGAGATCGCGATGCCGCGCTTCGACGTACTCACCAGCGGCCCAGTACCGCCGGAAACACCCCCGGCCCCCGACCCGGTTCGTCTGCGGGCGGTTGTCCGCGAGGCCGTCAACGACTACGGGACCGTTCTCCTGGATGGCCCGTCGGTGCATGAGAGCGGTGATGCCCTCGCCTGGGCACAGTCCGTGGGTGGGGTGATCCTGGTCGTGCGGGAGGGGGCGCCGGAGGACGATACCAGGGAGGCCCGCCGGATGCTGGAGGCCGCCGGAGCCCGTATCCTCGGGGTGGTGGTGAACCGGGTGCGGGAACCCGGGCCGGCTGCCGGGGGCAACAACGATTGGCTTGACGCGTTGGCCAGCCGCCTGGAAGCGGAACAGAGCGGCGCCGGCCGGTGAAATCGCAAGTCGGTGGTTGCGCGAGCTCGGTTCGGATGGTAACATTAAAAAGAAGGGTCTGGCGACGATTTGCTTATTCGCCGGTATCAATATCAACGAAAAATCAATAAGATATCCTGCTGTGTGCGTGCTGTCCCGGCAGATTGTAACCAACACCAGAAAAGAGGGAGCCCGGACGCCGCCCGTGGCGCTCATGCCCCCAGGCCCATCGGGGGACGGGTAAGACGGGCGGGAGGGCACCCACCTCGTGAGACGAGGTTTAAATCTGCCGGTTTCCACGGCACAGCGGGGAAATTTATTAACGGGAGGGAACTGCGTGGAAATCCTGGACGCCGCGGGCCGGTTCCTGTCGGAATACCTGTTGCCGCTGGTCATCGCCCTGTTCTCCCTGGCGATTGCCGGCAACCTGTTGCGCGACCGCAAGGGACTGAGGACCGGCGGTCCGACCTATACCGGCATCGTCAATCGCCAGGCCAGCGATCCCCTGGCCCTGCACATCTGGGACTTCCTCACGGGGGACCGGCGCTGGCGGGTGAGTGTGCCCAATCCCCGCGTCATCGACCGCGCCGCCCTGGCCCAGATGGACAGGATACTGGCGGCGGAGGGCCTGCCGCTGACGGCGCCGCGGGGTGACCGTTCGCCGGCGGTCGCCTACCTGACGGAGCGTTTCCGCGACCTGCTGCCCCAGGGTTGGCGGGTGATCGTCACCAGCGGGCCGGCCGGGGTGCAGGTGCGCCTGGCCACCGGCGGCAGCCCCGAGTTCTCCAGCACGTACCACCCCGCCGCCGACACTTCGGCCGTGGCTCTTTACGACCTCTGCCAGTCCCTGCTCTACGGCGCCGGCGCCCACCATCGCGAGCCCCGCGACCCGCGGGTGGAGCGCGGCGCCTGACGGCGGTCCCCCGCCACCCTGTTGCAGACATAATCCGGATACACGAAATAATAAGTGAGCGGACAGGGCGTCCCGTCGGGGCGCCCGTTCAACATGTGAGCAGGCGGAGGGGATGCGGTTGGGCGTCATCAAGCTGGTGACGGAAGTTCCCGGACCTGGATCGCGGGAATGCATGGACAGGCTGAGCCGGTACGTGCCCAAGGGTATTTCCGTGCAGGCGCCGGTGGCCGTCGCCGCGGCGTCCGGCGCGCCGGTCACCG
>DYIH01000124.1:2318-5405 GCA_020723785.1 Thermaerobacter marianensis | reverse complement strand
ACGGCTTGTCGCACAAGCTTTTCCGGACACGGATTAGGCTGCCGCGGCCGCCACGGCGCAGCCCTTCCACCTGACGCGCCGATCCAGCTCTCATCGCTTGAATGGAACGACGGATGTTGCCAACCGACCTCTGCTATACGCGACTATATGCGAGAATTAGTTGATAAGCGTTATTATATGAGTTACTATAGTGATAACTTTCTAAAGTGCTGGAGGGGGAAACATGGCACGACGCGATGACGAATTGGAGAACCTCATGCCGCCGACGCTCCTCGAATGGACGGAAGAAGCGCAGGCGGCCATGGGACGGGTGCCGTTCTTCGTGCGGAAGGCGGTCGTCCGCAGCATCGAGGAATATGCCCGGGAGCAGGGCCTGACCACAGTGGACGTCGGGGTGGTGGCCCGCGCCCGTCAGGAGAAGGAGGCAAGGGCCATGGACGGCGCGCGTCCGGTGGCGCCGGGCGGCCCGGAGGCAGCCACTGGCGCAGGCGCCGCAGCGGAGCCGGAGGGCGCTGCGGCGGAGGCGGAGGGGGCCGCGGCGGAGGCGGAGGGGGCCGGCGAGCACTCCAAGCGGCAGTTCGTCAACTTCGCCTTCTACAAGGTGGACCCGGCTTGGCGCCGGCTCCCCGAGGCGCAGCGGCGAAGGCACAAGGAGGAGTTCGCCGCCGCCGTGGAAGAGTTCGACCGGCCCGGCAGGCTGCTGGTTCTAAGCTATTCGACGGTGGGCATCCGCGCCGACGCCGACCTCCTGCTCTGGCGCGTCGGCCACGACCTCGAACTTTTCAACTCCATGACGGCCAGGCTCAACCGTACGGCCCTCGGCGCCCACCTCCACCTGACACGTTCCTACCTTTCGATGACCAGGAAGTCTCTCTACGAAGACCGGATCAGCCCCGAGCACGCGGAGGAACGGGTGCGGATCGCCCCGGGCAAGGCCGGGTACGTCTTCGTCTACCCCTTCGAAAAGAAGCGGGAGTGGTACATGCTCACCCGCTTCACCCGGCAGGGGATGATGGACGAGCACATCTACGTCGGCAACAAGTACCCTTCGGTGAAGCTCAACACCACCTATTCCTTCGGCCTGGACGACCAGGAGTTCGTGGTGGCCTTCGAGACCGACAACCCGGAGGACTTCCTCGACCTGGTCATGGAACTGCGGGAGACCCAGGCCAGCCTCTACACGCTGCGGGACACTCCGATCTTCACCTGCCTGGCCATGCCGCTCAAGCAGGCATTGGACTGCCTGGGGTGACGACAGGTCCGACGCGGGTGGTGGAAGGTTCTTTCCCTCTTGCGAAGCGAAGTATTCTCTTTCTCCCTGTGTTCCCCGCCGTATTTTACGGTATGATATTGCAAGGTTTACTTCCCCGCGGGGAAACCTGGTGAGGGGGTCCAGTTCCGCTTGTATTTCCAGGACGTCATCCTGCGGCTTCACCGCTTCTGGGCCGACTACGGCTGTGTGATCACCGAACCCTACGATATCGAGAAGGGCGCCGGCACGATGAACCCGGCCACCTTTTTCCGCGCCCTGGGGCCGGAGCCGTGGAAGGTGGCCTACGTGGAGCCATCCCGGCGGCCGGCCGACGGCCGCTACGGCGAGAACCCCAACCGCCTCTATCAGCATTGGCAGTACCAAGTGATCCTCAAGCCGTCGCCCGACGACGTCCAGGAGGTCTACCTGGCGAGCCTGGCCGCCCTGGGCATCAAGGCCCGGGAGCACGACATCCGCTTCGTCGAGGACAACTGGAAGTCGCCGACCCTCGGGGCCTGGGGCCTCGGCTGGGAGGTCTGGCTGGACGGGATGGAGATCACCCAGTTCACCTACTTCCAGCAGATGGGCGGCCTGGAGGTACGGCCGGTGGCGGCCGAGATCACCTACGGTCTCGAGCGGCTGACGAGCTACATCCAGGGCACGGATAACGTCTTCGACATCCTGTGGGCGCCCGGCGTCACCTACGGCGAGGTCTACCGCCAGAACGAGTTCGAGCAGTCCAAGTACGCCTTCGAGACGGCGGACACCGAGTTGCTCTTCCGCCTCTTCGATCAGTACGAGGCCGAGGCGCGGCGGACGCTGGAGGCGGGCCTGGTGTTGCCGGGGTTCGACTACGTGTTGAAATGCTCCCACGTGTTCAACCTGCTGGAGGCCAGAGGGGCGATCAGCGTGACCCAGCGGGAGGCGACCATCGGCCGGGTGCGCGCCCTGGCCCAGAAGGCCGCCCAGGGCTGGCTGGCCCGGCGGGAGGAGGACGGCTTCCCCCTGCTGGCGCGGGCGGCGGAGATGTACCGCTAAGTAGGTGAAGGGGATACGGCGGGATGTGTCGCCGAGGCGGTGCGGAGCCGATCACGGCCGGATGTCGCTGGGGTGAGCCGATATCCCGATGGCTTACCCTCGTAAAGGTGAAGGGGAGACCGTAAAGGTGGTAGGGGAACGGGATAGCAGGGAAAGGGCCGACCTGGTCCTCGAAATCGGCACGGAGGAACTGCCGGCGGCCTTCATGGAGGGCGCCATCGCCCAGTTGGCGGAAAAGGGCCGCGCCCTGCTCGAGGGCGCGCGGATGGACTTTCTCGAATTGGACGCCACGGGCACGCCACGGCGCCTGGTGCTCCACGTGCGCGGCCTGGCCCTGCGCCAGCCCGACCGGCGCCTGACGGTGCGCGGCCCGGCGGCCGCCGCGGCCTTCGACGCCGCTGGGCGGCCGACGCCGGCGGCGATTGGGTTCGCCCGCGGCCAGGACGTGGCGGTGGAGGACCTGCGGGTCGAGGACACGCCGGCCGGCCGCTACGTCTTCGCTGACAAGGTGGAGGGCGGCCTCCCGGCCCGCGACGTGTTGGCCCTGCGACTCCCGGAACTCATCTCCGGGCTCGAATTCCCCCGTTCGATGCGCTGGGGGGACGGGGATCTGCGCTTCGCGCGCCCCATCCGCTGGATCCTCTGCCTGCTGGGCGGGGACGTCGTCCCCTTCGAGGTGGCCGGGGTGCGGAGCGGGCGGCGGACCTTCGGGCACCGGGCGCTGGCCGGCGGCCCCCACGAGGTCCCCTCGGCGGCCGAATACTTCCGCTGTGCCGAGGAGGCATTCCTGATAGTCG
>DYIH01000124.1:0-2308 GCA_020723785.1 Thermaerobacter marianensis | reverse complement strand
GGAACTGGTGCGGGTCCAAGCCGAGGAAGCGGCCCGCGGTGCGGGCGGCCGGGCCCGGATCGACGAGGACCTGCTGACGGAGGTCACCTTCCTGATCGAGTACCCGACGGCCTTCGTTGGGCGGTTCGCCGGGGAGTTCATGGATCTGCCGCCGGAGGTGCTGGTGACGCCGATGAAGCACCATCAGCGCTACTTCCCTGTGGAGGATGCCGGCGGGCGCCTCCTGCCGGCCTTCATCGGGGTGCGCAACGGTGGCCGCGAACACCTGGACACCGTTATCGCCGGCAACGAGAAGGTGCTGCGCGCCCGCCTGGCGGACGCCCGCTACTTCTGGAGCCAGGACCGGGCGCGGCCGCTGGCCGGCCGGGTGGAGGATCTCAAGCACATCCTGTTCCACGTCAGGCTTGGCACTGTCTACGATAAGGTGGAACGGGTGCGGCGCCTGGCCGCCCGCATCGTGGACGAGCTGGCCGCCGAGGGGGTGGCGCCGGCCGCCTCCGGCGACCTGCGGCGGGTGGTGGACCGCGCCGCCGTGCTCTGCAAGGCCGACCGGGCCACGCACATGGTCTACGAATTCCCCGAGCTGGAGGGGGTCATGGGGCGGGAGTACGCCCGCCTGGACGGCGAGGAGGAGGCGGTGGCGCAGGCGATCTGCGAGCATCATCTGCCGCGCTTCGCCGGCGACGACCTGCCCGCGACGGCGGCCGGGGCCATCCTGAGCGTGGCCGACAAGTTGGACACCATCGCGGGGTGCTTCGCCGCCGGCATCCAGCCGACCGGTTCGCAGGACCCTTATGGCCTGCGCCGCCAAGCCCTGGGGGTGCTGCACATCCTGTGCCGTGCGGATGGTCCGGTTCCCCTGGGCACCCTGTCGCTGAGCGGGCTGGTGCGCGCCGCCCTAGCGGGGCTGCCGGCCGTCGGCGGCGCCGGCGGTGGAGTTCCGGGCGGTGATGGCGCTCGTGGCGGTGATGGCACCGCGCGCGGCCGCGTCGGCGCGGGTGGCCGTGAGGGTGAACCGCCGGACGCCGAGCGGCTGGCCGGCGAGATCCTGGAATTCTTCCGCGGCCGCCTGCGGGGCCTGCTCGCCGAAGAAGGATTCCGCCACGAGGTGGTCGAGGCGGTGCTGGGGGCCGGCTTCGACCGTCCCGCCGAGGCGTGGGCGCGGGCGCGGGCACTGGACGAGGCCCTCGGGTCGCAGGGGATGGAGGACTTCCTGACCGTCTACCGCCGGGCGGCCAACCTGGCAGGGAAGGCGGCCGGGGAGACGGTGCGGCCGGATCTGTTCCAGGACGAGCGGGAGCATCGCCTTTGGGACGCGCTCCAGGCCGCCGCTGCGGCGGTGGACCGGGCGGTCGCGGCCGGCGACTACCGCGGCTGCTTCGCCGCCGTGGCAGGCCTGCGCCCGGAGCTGGACGCCTTCCTTGACGGCCTGCTGGTGATGGTCGACGACGCCGCCGTGCGGGAGAACCGCTTGTCCCTGCTCCGGCGCGCGGTTGAGCTGGCGTCGCGGGTGGTGGACCCGGCGGCGCTGGCGTAGGGCGGACCGGCTCCGCGGGGATCGAATACGGTTGCATCGACCGACCGCATCACGAAGGGGAAGGGGGTGCCGGGCGTGGCCGTCCAGACCGGCAGCGGCACGAGCCTGATCCTGCGCGTCGAACTGGAGAACGTTCCGGGCACCTTCGGACGGCTGGCCTCGGCCATCGGTGAGGCGGGCGGCAACATCGGGGCCATCGACATCGTGCGCGTGGGGCGGGATGTGATCGTCCGGGATGTGACGGTGCAGGTGGCCGACCCGGCCGACGGCGACCGCATCGTCCGGGTCATCGGGGAAATCCCCGGCATTCGTGTCATCAACGTCTCCGACCGCACCTTCCTGGTCCACCTGGGGGGGAAGATCGAGGTCCGGCCGCGCCACCCGGTCAAGAACCGCGACGACCTGTCCATGGTCTACACGCCGGGCGTGGGGCGGGTGGCCCAGGCCATCGCCGCCGACCCCCTGGCCGAGGGGCCCTACCTCCAGGCCATGCGGCTGCTCGAGCTCCAGGGCGACCGCGCCGGGGCGCTGCGGCTGTACCAGAGCCTGGAGAAGGCGCTGCGGGAGGAGCTGGGCCTCGAGCCCTCCGCCGAGGCCAAGGCCCTGCTCGAGCCGGCGCGCTCCTGCCCCGCCCCCGCGCTCCCGGCCCCGCCCACCCCGCTGGTCGGGCGGCAGCAGGAGATCGAGGAGGTGCTGCTGCTCCTGCAGCGGCCCGACTGCCGCTTGCTCAACCTCGTCGGGCCCGGCGGCATCGGCAAGACCCGGCTGGCG
>DYIH01000123.1 GCA_020723785.1 Thermaerobacter marianensis | reverse complement strand
TTGGCCGTCCCGTTCAGGTAGGCCACCTGCTTCTGCCCCGTCCTGGCCGTGCCGTGGGCCATGTGGCAGGTCAGGCAGACGATGATGTTCTTGTCATAGTCATTGCCGGTGTAAGTGCCCTCCAGGGGCAGGTCGTTGTTCGGCAGCAGGCGGCGCGCCGGGTCGGCGTCCTCGAAGGGATAGGGGTAGCCGTAGACGCCGACCACCACCGAGTGCTGGCCCATGGCCGTATACATGGCCGGCGGGATGCCGACGGGGTGGCGGTGCTTGCCGTAGACGTTGGCGGCCACCGAGGGATTAGCCGGTGTCTTGTCCACGATGCCGAGCTGGTCGTTGTTGAAGTAGGTGTGGCACTGGCCGCAGAAGTCGTTGATGCCGCCTATGTATTCCTGATAGGTGGCGGCGTCGACCCTGTCCGGCGCCGACCACGTCACCTCGGAGAAAGCGCGCACCCGCACGTGCTTCCCGGAATGGATGGAGCCGCGCAGGATGCGGTAGTTGCGGAACTTGTTGTGCGGCTCGTGGCACGAGCTGCACGCCAACTGGTTGAGCCAGGTCTGCGGGGAGGTGGGCGCGCCGCTGCCCGGCGCCTGGTAGAGGGTTACGGCGCCGATGCTGTGGACGGACGTGGGGTTCACCGCGACCAGCTCACCGCCCAGCGCGCCGCCGAACGGCCCGGCCAGCGCCGTGGTGTACTGGCTCCAGTCCGGCCCGACGCGCACCCAGCCGTTGGTCTCGTCGTACTTGCTGCCGCTGCCGTCGTGGCAACTGCGGCACAGGTCGACGGCGGTCGGCGCCTTCCACAGCTTGCCGCGCCCCGGCGTGCGGCTGGGGGAGCTGTGCAGCCCGTGGCAGGCGGTGCAGGCATTGTTGTGCTGGGTGAAGTTGCCGTGCCGCGTCTGGGTGGGCGGGAAGGCGCTGGCCACGATGTAGTCCCGCAGGTCGCCCGTGTAGGCCCCGTCGGTGACGTAGTAATAATACTCCTTGAAGTTCTCCACAGCGGTGTCGGTGAAAACCAGCCGGTTGGGGAACCAGGGGTCGCTGTCGCTCCAGGCCCCCGCCGGTGAACTGCTGCTGATTTTGCCGTCGGCGCCCGTCGTGGCCGTGCCGACCGCCACCGCGGTGCGGTCCTGCTCGTAGGCGTGCTTGTAGACCGTGTAGGTCTTGTTGGCGGCCGGCGTGAACAGCACCAGGACCTTGTTGCTGTATACCCATGTCTTGACGTCGTGGGGCCCGGCCTTGGGGATCCAGTTGGGACCGGTGTCGGCCGACGGCGTGGTGAAGGCAACGCTGGTGATATAGAGCCGCGGCGACTTGGTCCAGTCGGTGGTCGACAGCGTTATCTCCTGCTTGAGATATCGACTGGAGAGGCCGTTGGGTGAGGAGTACCAGCCGGACCAGGCGGCACCGTCGTTGGAGGTGGCGAAGCGGAAGCTCACGGAGGTCACGCCCGACTGGGTGCCGGCGGTATAGGTGTGGCTGCCCCAGTTGACCGCCTGGCCGGCGTCAAAGGTGTATGTGGCCGTACCGGGGTAGAGGAAGCCCCCGTACTTGAGCGCCGTGCGCCCGGCGCCGGCGAAGAGGCCGGCCGCCCCGCTGCTCTCCATGGCGACGGCGTACAGCGTGCTGGATGCCGGGTCCGGCGAGACGCGCGACCACTGGGAACCGTTCCACTTGAGGACAATGGCCGAGGATGTGCCGGAATCATAACCGGCCGCCCAGGCCTCCGTCTCCGAGACGGCGCGCACCGCCCACAGGTTGACGTTGGCGTTGCCGTCGACCGGGTTCTTCGGGCTGCCCACCTTCGACCACGATGAGCCGTTCCAGGTGATGATGGTGCCCTTGGCCCCCACCGCCCACCCGCGCGTCCCCGTGGCCATGGAGACGGCGTGCAGGTCGTTGCCGGTCGGGCTGGTCACCGACGACCACTGGGAGCCGCTCCAGCGGATGATCTTGCCGCCTTGGCCCACCGCCCAACCGTCCACGCCGCTCAGCATGTCCAGGCCGTACAGGGTGTTGCTGGTGGGGCTGCTCACCTTCAACCAGGAGGAGCCGTTCCAGCGGATGATGTTGCCGTTGTTCTTCGCCCCGACGGCCCAGCCGTCGCTGGCGGAAACCATGTCGATGGCGTAGAGGGTGGCGCCTGTCGGGCTCGACCCGTAGTCGGACCAGGAGCCGCCGGAATAGCGGATGATGCGGTTTTGGCCCACCGCCCAGCCGCTGCTGCTGGAAGTCATCGCTATGCCGTATAGATTGGCGCTGGTGGGGCTGCTGACCGAGTTCCAGCTGGCGCCGTTCCAGCGGATGATCTTGCCGCCTGTGCCCACCGCCCAGGCGTCCAGGTCGGAGAGCATGGCCACGCCGCGCAGGTCGTAGGTGCCGGACGGGGTGGTCGTGGAGGAGAAAGCCGTGGACCGGGTTAGCTCCAGGTAATCCACATAGGTGGTGACGTTGCTGAGCGTACCGGTGTCGAAGTCCTCCTTGGTTCCGAGGACCCAGGACTGGGACGTCGCCCGCACCTCGCCGTCGCGGAAGAGGATCAGGCCCAAGAGCGAGAGGAGCAACAGGGCGGCGCCGAGGAGAGCTAGGACCATATTGCCAGATCCTTTTCCGGTCATCAGGCAATCACCTGAAAAATTGATCATCGGTGAGCGCGCCCACATCGGGCGCCCCGCATTTGGCCCGTCAGGGGCAGTGCCGGACATACCCACGCCGCTCAATAAAAACAACCCGATTTGGTTTCGGGCAAAAACTGCTCACCTATGAAAATGGTTAAAACTAATCAAGTTTATTTTAACCTGTAACCCAGAATAGCGCAAGTTTTCTAGCCTGCGAGGGTCTTGCGAATCACCATCCCGTCTGCGTCACATTTGATTGCGCCATACTGCGGTTGGAGAGGCCTTCGCGAATCGTTGCACCGGATAGTCCAATCAAGCTAAAATAGCCAAGGGCCTAACAATATCCAGGATAGGCTGCGCAATATCCGAGTAGGTTGCACCCCATATGAACCGCGCTGTCATTCAGGCTCCGAGGGTTGTCTACCGTTGGTTCCTGTACGTTCCTCGGGGGAGGCCATCCGCATTGATCCACCTGACACGTGTCAGCAGAACCATATCCGGCATCATGACCATCGCGATCACCCTGGCCACATTGTTGCCGACCTCGCCCACCCGCGCCGCCCGGAGTTGCCCCGATTTTGTGGACAGGTCAGCGCTTGGTAAGCGCCGCCTCCAACTGAGATTCGCGCTCCATCTCCCACCTCCTCTCGAACTCCTCCGGACTCTGATACCCCAGGGCTGAATGACGCCGGCGCCGGTTATAGAACGCCTCGACGTACTCGAAGATGGCCAGCTTGAGTTCGTCCCGGGTCCGCCAGCGCCTGCGGTCCAAGAGTTCCACCTGCAGGCTGGCGTAGAAGCTCTCGGCCGGCGCGTTGTCCAGGGCGTCTCCGACCGAGCCCATGGAGCCCATGATGCCGGCCTCCTTCAGCCGCTGCGTGAAGGCGAGCGAGGTGTACTGAGAGCCGTGGTCGGAGTGGTGGACGAGTTGAGGCCACGGCCTGCGCCTGCAAATGGCCATGTTGAAGGCATCCACGACCAAGTCGGCCGTGGGCCGCTTACCCATCGCCCAGCCGACCACGCGGCGGGAGAAGGCTCCAGGATGCAAGCCAGGTAGAGCCAGCCCTCGTCCGTCAGGTGCTGCGTGAGATCGGCCACCCAGAGCCTGTTCGGCGCATCCGCGGTGAACTGCCGCCGAACCAGGTCCGGATAGGGCTCGCGGGTGTCATCCCTCCGCGTAAGGCTCCTCCGCCGCCTCCTGCACACCCCGGCGATGCCGGAGAGCCGCATGAGCCGCGCCACCCGTTTGCGCGAGCACCGAATCCCATAGAGCAGCCTCAGTTCAGCCCAGATGCGTGGCGAGCCGTACACACCGCCGCTCTCCTGGTGAATGCTCTTTATCCGCGTCATGAGCGCGGCGTCCTCCGCCGCACGTTTGCCTGGCCCACCCTTCCGCCACGCATAGTAGCCGCTCCGGGCAATGCCCAAAAGCTTCAACATGCGCCGCGAAGGGTGGCGTCCCGCCCATTCGGCCACGAACTGGTAAGCCGCTATCGCCCCCTTTGGCTTTCCTGGGCGAAAAAAGCCACGGCTCCTGGGCCACCTCGGTCATCGTCTTCCCACTCTCCCGCACCAGTCTCACGGCCTGCTCCCTGAACGCCGGCGGGTATGGCGGCCTTGTCCTCGGCATGGTTATCACCTCACTCCTCAGGATCGATCTCCTAACCCCAAGCCTTGAGGTGTCCACTAAACCGGGGCAAGTCCACTTCACGGTTGCCCCCATTTACGGGACAAGCCCCAATATTTCTCGGTGTATGAGCACTGGCATACCCGGGGCGGCTGCGTTATGATACACTAAAAGACCGCCTGAGGGATGCGCATAATGCCGGACACTGAAGGTATTGCTGAAAAGCTGCCCGTCAAAGCGCAACGTCGACGAAAAGAAGTGTCGCTCTGGGGCGCGGCCGTGATCATAGGCGTCATCTTCTTGTCGGCCGTCGGCGCGAGCATCCTAATCGGCTACGAGTTCTTCTGGAACAAGTCCACCGCCCCCACCCGGATCCAGGTGATGTTGGAAAGGGCCAAGTATGCGGTCAAGCAGAACCCCAACGACGCCAACGCCTGGGTCGATCTGGGCTATGCCCACTACGAGGCCGGCGAACTCGCCCAGGCCCGCCGCAGCTATCAGAAGGCCCTCCAGCTCGCTCCCGGCAACGTCTGGATCAACTACTTCCTCGGGCTGGTCGAGTTCCAAGCCGGGGACTACCGCCAAGCGGAGACGGCCTTCCGGAAGGTCACCCAGGTATACCGGGACAACCCCCTCGGCCGCTACATGCTCGCCCGCGCTTATCACCAGCAGGGCAAGGACGATCAGGCCCTGGCGGAGTTGAACACGATCGTCGAACGCATCGACCGTTCGATCGCCGACGTCTACGAGCTGCGCGGCCAGATCTACGAGAAGAAGGGGCGGAAGGCCCCGGCCATCGAGGAGTACAGGCAGGCCCTGCGCCTTGACCCGGCGCGGACCGAGCCACGGGAGGGACTGCGGCGCCTGGGCGTGCCGGAACGGGACATCCCGCCGCCCGGTAGCGGTCCACATCGGCGTTAGATTCCCCGGGAGGTCGTCATGAAAAACCCGTTCGCCCGCCTGCGTTTGTGAACCGACAAGCCGGTCAGCCTTCAGACGGTCCTGAACATCGGACTGGGGCTCGCTCTGCTGGTCGTCGTCGGCTTCATCATCCTCTTCCTGCGCCCCCGGCCGCCTGAAGCGATCCAACGCGTGGTCGTGGATGTCAAGGCCACGCTGAAGACACCGCCAACCCACCGCCTCGACATCTACGGACCGGCGGATTCCCCGCTCAACACCCCGCT
>DYIH01000122.1 GCA_020723785.1 Thermaerobacter marianensis | reverse complement strand
GCTCCGCCAGCTTGCGCACCTCGTCCGCCACCACGGCGAACCCCTTGCCGTGCTCTCCGGCACGCGCCGCCTCGATGGCTGCATTCAGCGCCAAAAGGTTGGTCTGGTCGGCGATGCCGCCGATCACCTCGACGATCTCGCCGATCTTCCGCGACCGCTCGCCGAGTTCCCTGACCCGGCCCGCCGCCTCCAGGGCCGTGTCCCGGATACGGGCCATGCCCGCCACCGTCCGCCCCACCGCCGCGCCGCCGTCCTCGGCCGCGGCCAGGGCCTGCGCCGCGGCCTCCGCCACGTCCTGCGCCTGCCGCGCCACCTGGTCGATGGCCTGGACCATCTGGTTGATGATCTCCGAGGTCTGGCTCACGTTCTGGGCCTGGTCCTGGGCGCCCCGGGCGATCCGGTCGATGGCCCGCCGCAGCTGGTCCATGACCTCGACCGTCTCGGCGGCGCTGGCCGTCTGCTCCGACGCTCCCCGGGCGACCTCCTGGATGGCCGCGGAGATCTGCCGCATCGTCCCGGTCACCTGATCCGACGCGGAGGCCATCTCTTCGCTGGAGACGGCCACCTGCCGGCTCGATTCGTGGACGCGGGCCATCATCTCCCTCAGGTCGCGCACCATCCGGTTGAAGGCGGCCGACATCCGCCCGATCTCGTCGGCTGAACGCACCGGCAGTTCCGGCACCGTCAGATCGCCGGTCGCCACCCGCTGAGCCGTCTCCGCCACGGCGGTCACCGGGCGGGAGATCATCCGGGTCAGGGCGATGGCCAAGCCCAGGCCGAGGGCCAGGGCCAGGCCCGCAACGCCTAGAACCACGGCGAGGGCGACGGACGCCTGTCGCCGGGCCGCCTCCACGAGCCGGTGCTGCCGCCCGGTGATGGATTTCGCCAACTGCCTCAGGACCGCGTCCTCCCGGGACCAGATGGGGTCCATCTCATCCATGCTGGCCATGGCCGCCGGGTTGCCGACCGGGTTGGGTACGGCGAGGATCGCCTCCGCCTTGGCGGTGAGCTGCGCGAACTCGTCGCGGAACTGGACGAGCAGGCGTTTCTCCTCAGGCGTCAGGTCGGCAGCCGCCACCTGCTGCATCAGGCTCCGGACCTGCTCCAAGCTCTTTCGGTAGCCGTCCTTGTTGTCCGCGTCGCCCGTACCCAGGTAGTCGGTGGGGGCATCGACCATCGTCTTGACCTCGATGTTCAGGCTCTGCACCAGGTTGGCCGCATCGTCCAGGCGGGCCATCGCCTGCTCGCCGCGCTCCATTTGCCAAAGGGCCCAGTAGGCCGTGCCGGTCACGACCACCAGCAGGGCGAGAATGAAGATAAAACCGCCGATCAGTTTGGTCCCGATCTTGAGCCGGCCGAAAACACCGGCGCGAGCGTCATCCTGCATGTTTCGCCTCCTCCAATCTGATCCGATTCATTTTTTCGTATTCTTGAAGGCATTGTTTTAATGGAAAAATTTTAAGAATCCGCAATCGGAACGACGCCGGATGGGCGGACTCCGACGGCGCGCCTCTCTGTTCGAACGAAGCTTGCGCCTCAGGCGTTTTCCGGCTCCAGGTCGTCCTTCCACATGATGATGGCGTCCTCGCGGGTGTCGCTGTAGTAGCCGCGCCGCAGGCCACGGGGTTGGAAGCCGTGGCTTTTGTAAAGGCGCTGGGCCGCGGCGTTGGAGGGGCGCACCTCCAGGGTCATGCGCCGGGCGCCCCGGGCGATGGCCCGCCGCTCCAGCTCCGTCAAGAGCAGGTCGCCGATGCGTCGGCCACGCACGTCGGGGTGGACGGCGATATTGGTGATGTGGGCCTCGTCGAAGAGCAGCCACATGCCGGCATAGCCGACCACCCGGTCACCCATCAGCGCGACAATGTAGTCGGCGAAGGCGTTGTCCTGTAATTCCGACAGGAAGGCGCGGCGCGACCAGGGCGTGGGGTAGGACCGGTTCTCGATATCGAGGACCTGGGGCAGGTGCTCCTCCCGCATCTCCGTGAAGGTGATCTCCGTATCCCTGGCGCACAGGCTCATCGGCACGACTCCCCGGCACGTGGTGGACATCCGTTGCAAGTATACTTCACCAGGCAGCTCGCTCTGTCCGAATTGGTCAACCGGCGAACTGCTCATCGTTCAGGTAGAGGGGCGTCAGCGTCGGTGGATCGGCCCGCTCCCCCCGCAACAGTCGGCGGTAGCCCAGCGCGGCGACCGCCCCCGGCCGGACCGCCCGGCCAGCCGCCGGCGCGAAGCGCACCCGCGGCCCCGGCGCACCGGCGTCAGCGGCGGCGCCGCAGAGGGCCGGCACGCCGTCGCCCAGGCAGTAGACCTCCCCGGCCAGCGACGCCAGTTCCCGCCACCAATCCCGCGGGAAAACGGCGGCTGCCGGGCGGATGGGCGCCAGGTCCGCCCCCTCCCAGCGGTAGAGGGCGGCGTAGACGCGGCGGCGGGCGGAAAGGCATGGAGAAACCAGGTCCGGGCGGGGCCCGGCCTGCCAGGCCAGGGCTTCCAGGGTGGGCACCGCCGCCAGGGGCACGTCCAGGGCCGCGGCCAGGACCTTGGCCGTCGTGAGGCCGATGCGCAGGCCGGTGAAGGAGCCGGGGCCGGCCGTCACCGCGAGGCCGCCGATGTCCCGCTTGTCCCGGCCGGCGGCGGCCAGGGCGGCAGCCACCAGGGGCATGAGCCGCGTGGAGTGGTTGGAGCCGGTCGCCTCGATGTACTCCACCAGGATATGCTCCCCGTCGGCCACCGCCACCCCGCAGGCGTCCGCCGACGTGTCCAGGGCCAGGATCAGCACGGGCGGGTCTCCCCGGCCCGGGCCGCGAGGCGCGCCTCCAACCGGCGGCCGCGCGCGCCCCGGCCGGTGAATGTGATGCGGCGGGTTTCGGTGGGCGAGCCCGCCAGCCGGGATAGATGCACCTCGATGTGCTCTTCCGGCCAGAGAGCGCGGACCGCTTCGGCCCATTCCACCACCGCCACCCCCCGGCCGTGGAACATTTCGCCGAAGCCCAGGTCCTCCCGCGCCGCATCAGGGCCCAGCCGGTAGAGGTCGAGGTGATAGGCCGGGAGGCGCCCGTCGTATTCGTGGACGATGGTGAAGGTGGGACTGCCGGTGTAGCCGGTCACGCCCAGTCCCTCCAGGACGCCCTGGGCGAAAACCGTCTTCCCCGCCCCGATGTCACCCGTCAAGGCGAAGAAATCGCCCGGCCCGGCCAGTTCCCCCAGGCGGCGGCCCCAGGCCCTGGTCTCATCCGGACCACTGGTTTCCACGATGAACAGGCCACCCGCCCCCTCGCGCTCGCGCAAAATGATCGAACCCCTGACGCGGCAGGTCGCGGACCCGGCCGGACGGGTCCACCAGCCGCACACCCGAGCCGGCCACGACGCGCCCGACGGCGGTGACCGGCGTTCCGGTGCGTTCCGGCACCTCCCGCTCGACCCCGGGCAGCTCGGCCTCGGTGGTGGTGAAGAACAACTCGTAGTCCTCGCCGCCGAAGAGGGCCAGGTCCAGCGGGTCCAGTCCCAGCACCGCGGCCGCCTGTCGGGCGGCGGGGGCCACGGGGATGCGGCCGGCCCAGAGTTCGACGGCGCAGCCGCTCGCTTCGGCCAGCAGCCAGGCCCCTGCCGCCAGGCCGTCGCTCAGGTCGCGGGCCGCCCGCCGCCCGCCGGCTTCCGCGGCCAGGGCCGCCAGGACCGCCGCCTCCGCCAGCCGCGGCTCCGGGCGAAGGTGCGCCCGGCGCAGCGCGTCCGCCACCACCGGCGGGATGGGTGCCGTTCCCGGCCGGGCGGACACGCCCGGACCCGTCGAACGGTCCCGCTCCCGCAAAATGAGGGCCAACCCGGCCGCCGAGGCCCCCAGGTGGCCCGTAACGCAGAGCAGGTCGCCGGGCTGCGCCGCCGCGGCCCGGAACGGCCCGCCTGGCAGCACCTGGCCGAGGACGGCCACGTCGATGACCACCGGCCCGGGGGAGCCCACCGTGTCGCCGCCGACGACGCCGACCCCCCAGCCGGCCGCCAGGCGGGCCAGCCCCTCGTACAGCCCGTCCACGAAGGCGACCGGCAGGTCGGGGGGCAGGGCCAGGGACACCAGGGCGTACCCGGCCGCCCCGCCCATGGCCGCCACGTCGCTGAGGTTCACCGCCAGCGCCTTGTGGCCGAGGTCTTTTGGGTCGACCGCGTCGCGGAGGAAATGGATGCCCTCCACCAGCATGTCGCAGGTGGCGATGAGGTGCGCACCCGCCCCCGGAGATGCCAACACGGCGGCGTCGTCCCCTATGTTCACGGGAACGCGCCCGGAATCGGCCGGCGCCAGGCGCGAGAGCAGATCCCGGATGCGTTCGACAAGGGCCGCCTCACCCAGCTCGAACACCGCCGGCCCGCGGGCCTTGCCGCCATCGCCGGACGTGCCCGTCACCGCCCTTCCGACGCCGCCTGCGCCCGCTCCGCCGCCAGCCGGCGAACGAGGTCGCGAACCTGTTGGAAGTCTTCCCAGACGGGTCGTTTCTTGCTCGGATCCCGCAGCAGGGCGGCGGGGTGATAGGTCGGCATGACGAAGATCCCGCCGCGCTCATGCCAGCGGCCGCGGAGTTGGGTGATCCGCGCCTGGGGATGGATGAGGGCGCGGGCGGCCGTGGCGCCCAGGCAGACGATCACACCGGGCCGGATGATGCGGACGCGCGCCCGCAGCCAGGGGAGGCAGGCGGCCATCTCGGCTTCGGCCGGGACGCGGTTCCCCGGCGGGCGGCACATGACCACGTTGTTGATGTACACCTCCTCCCGGGCGAAACCGGCGGCCGCCAGGATGCGGTCGAGCAGTTCGCCGGCCTTGCCGACGAAGGGGCGTCCCAGCTCGTCCTCGGTGGCACCGGGTCCCTCGCCGACGAGCATCAGCCGCGCCCGGGGGTTCCCCTCGCCAAAGACGACTCCCCGGCATCCGGCGCGCAGGCCGCACCGGCGGCAGTCCCGGGCGGCGGCTTCCAGGGCGGCCAGGTCGGTGATGGCCGCCAGTTCGGCATCCAGGGAGTCCGCCGGCGGATCGTCTCCCGCCGCCGGGACGTCAAGCCGGGCCAGCGCCTCTTCCGCCGGCCCCGGCGCCACCGGCGCCGTTACCGATGGAGGTTCGAACAAGGGCAGTTGTTCCTGGCGGGCCACGTCATCCCCTCCCGACGATGGGTTGTGGGATGGATTCCACCCGGCGGGCCGGTTTCCTGCCAGCCGGCGAATAACCACCGGACATTCGGCAGAGAATAGTTGCGGTTTCGACCACTCAAACAGGAGGTGAACGGAATGACGTACGTGGTTCAGCAGGTACAGACGGCGGCCCAGGTCGCCCAGCAGGCGGCCCAGGCCGCGCAGCAGGCGGCCCAGCAGGCCCAGTGGGCGGCCCAACAGGTGGCCCAGAGTGTTCTATCGCCGGTCGCGCCCGCGGTAAGCCCCTTCCCCGGAATCCCGCCGGGC
>DYIH01000121.1:4557-5480 GCA_020723785.1 Thermaerobacter marianensis | reverse complement strand
TGGGCTCCGGATTTCGCAATGTTTCATCCATGGTGGCTGAAGCAAAGGGGGCTGTATTCATGAATGCCCTGGTTGCCATCGTCGGGCGGCCCAACGTGGGCAAATCCACGCTCTTCAACCGGCTGGCCGGCCGGCGCCTGGCGATCGTCGAGGACACGCCGGGCGTCACCCGCGACCGCCTGTTCGCCACGGTGGAATGGGATGGCTGCCGCTTCACCCTGATGGACACGGGCGGCCTGGACCTGGCAGGCGAGGCGCGGGCGCCGGGTTTTTCGCGGCGGGAGCGGTCGGTGACGGGTGAGGGGGGGCGCGGCCGCCAATATCCACCCCGCCGGGCCGCAAGACCCGGCGGGGATCCCGACCTGGCGGAAGCGGTGCGCCGGCAGGCGCTGGCGGCGGTGGAGGAGGCCGACGTGGTCGTCTTCCTGGTCGACGGCGCGACCGGCCTGCACCCGGGCGACCAGGAGGTGGCCGGCGTCCTGCGCCGGGCCAAAAAGCCGGTCGTCCTGGCGGTGAACAAGCTGGACAACAGCAAGTACGAGGCGCGGGCGGTGGAGTTCTACGCCCTCGGGCTGGGTGATCCCATCGCCATTTCGGCCGACCACGGCCTGAACGTGGCGGAGCTGCTGGACCGCGTCGTGGCCCACCTGCCGGAGGAGGCGCGGGCCGGCCGGACTCAGGAGAAAGACGGGGAGTGCGAGCCGGCCGATCAGGACGAGGGTGTGATCCGCGTGGCCGTGGTGGGCAGGCCCAACGTGGGCAAGTCCTCCCTGGTCAACCGCCTGACCGGCCGGGAGCGGGCCATCGTCAGCGATATCCCCGGCACGACCCGCGATCCGGTCGACGTGCGCTGGCGGGCGGGCGGCCACACCTTCGAGTTGGTGGACACGGCGGGCCTGCGGCGCAAGGCTCGGGTGGAGACG
>DYIH01000121.1:0-4547 GCA_020723785.1 Thermaerobacter marianensis | reverse complement strand
TTACAGCGTCCAGCGCACGCTGCGGGCCGTGGACCGGGCCGACGTCGTGCTCCTGTTGCTCGACGCCGTGGAAGGGGTCACCGAACAGGACGCCAGGATCGCCGGGTACGGCCACGAGCAGGGCAAGGCATGCATCCTCCTGGTCAACAAGTGGGACCTGGTGGAGAAGGACACCCACACCGTCAACGCCGTGACCGACAAGATCCGAGCCCGATTGGCCTTCATGGCCTACGCTCCGGTCCTCTTCATCTCTGTGAAGACGGGGCAGAGGCTGGGACGGCTGCCGGCGCTGATCGCCCGCGTGGCGGCCAACCATGCCCGCCGGGTGGAGACGTCGGAGCTGAACCGAGTGCTGGAGACGGCGCAGCGGTTGCATAACCCGCCGGGCAAGCGCGGACGACACCTGCGTATCTATTACGGGACCCAGGTGGGGGTGCGGCCGCCGGTCTTCACTCTCTTTGTCAACGACCCCGAATTGATGCACTATTCCTATGAACGCTATCTGGAGAATCAGCTGCGTGAGGCCTTCGACTTCGAGGGGACGCCGTTGATCCTGCGCTGCCGCGCCCGCCGGCGCGGACTCCGGCGGGGAACGCCCGCCGGGGTGCAGGCGGCGCCCGGCGACAGCGGGAGGGGGACGGAGTGACCGGAGCGGCGGCCGTCATCATCCTTTCATATTTACTCGGGTCCGTGCCCTTCGGCCTGCTCATCGCGCAGGCGGTCCGGGGGGTGGACATCCGCACCATCGGCAGCGGCAACATCGGCATGGCCAACGTTATGCGTGCCTGCGGCCCCGCGGCGGGGGCGGCGGTGCTGGTCGTGGACGCCCTCAAGGGCGCCCTGCCCGTCCTCGCGGCGCGCGGCCTGGAACTGTCCCCTTGGGCGGCCGCCCTGGCGGGGCTGGCCGCCGTCGTCGGCCACAACTGGTCAGTCTACCTCGGGTTCCGGGGCGGCAAGGGGGTGGCCACGTCGCTGGGCGTCGTGATCGCCCTGGCGCCGGCCGCGGCGCTGGCGCTCGTCGTCGTCTGGGCCGTCCTGGTCGCGGCGACCCGCATCTCCTCGGTCGGCTCGATGGCCGCCCTGGCCCTCTCACCCCTGGTCATGTGGTTGTTCGGCCAGCCGGCGCCCAACGTCTTCTTCTACGCCGCCGCCGCCGTCCTCGGCCTGTACCGCCACCGGGAGAACATGACCCGCCTCCTCCAGGGCCGTGAGAACAGGATCACGCCGGGCGGCCGGGGGTCCCCGCCGGATCGCGGGTCCGGTGGGGTGAAAAGGCCGCCGGCGGACGGGCGGGGCTGACGGTGGACCAGACCCGGCGCGTGCTGGTCTATGGAACCGGCGCGGTCGGCGCCTTCCTGGGCGGCGTCCTGGCCGCGGCCGGGGAGCGGGTGGTGCTCGTCGGCCGGCCCCGCGTCGTCGGCCCCATCGGAGAGGCCGGCCTCCGCGTGCGGGTGGGCGGGGGCGCCGAACGGCGCGTCAGGCCGGCGGTGGCCGCATCGCTGGCGGAGGCGGCCGCCGCCCACGGCCGCCCGGACCTCGTCCTCATCGGCATGAAGGCCTTCGGCACCGCCGGCGCGGCGCAGGAAATCACCCGGCCCGGCCTCTGGCCCGGCGGCACCGCAGGACGCGGCGGGGAGCCGCCCCCGGTGCTCACGGTGCAGAACGGCGTGGGCAACGAGGAGATCCTCGCCGCCCACCTGGGACCCGAGCGGGTGCTGAGCGGCGCCCTCACCCTGGCCGTTTCCATGCCGGAACCGGGCCTGGTGGCCGCCCATAACGACCGCGGCGGGCTGGCCCTGGCGCCTTTCCGCCTGCCCGGGGACCGGGGTCCCTCCAAGGTCGCCGCCGGGGCGGCAAGGGCCGCCGACCTGCTCGAGCCGCTCGCCGCGGCCTTCCGGGCCGGCGGCCTGCGGGTCGTACTGGCCGGCGCACACCCGGGCATCAAGTGGTCCAAACTCCTGTTGAACCTCCTGGCCAACGCCACGTGCGCCATCCTGGACCAGCCCCCGGCGGAGGCCCTGGCCGACCGCCGCGTCTTCATCATCGAGCGCGACGCGTACCGGGAGGCCGCGGCCGTGATGGCCGCCTCGGATATTCCCCTGACCGACCTCCCAGGCTACCCGGTCCGCCTCCTGACGAACATCATCCAGTGGCTCCCCGCCCCCCTGGCCCACCGTCTCCTCTATCCCCGGATCGCCGGCGGCCGGGGGGACAAGCTGCCCTCGTTCCTCCTCGACCTGCGCGGAGGCAAGGGGATGACGGAAGTGGTTTTCCTGAACGGCGCCGTCTCCCGACAGGGGCGGGACTGCGGGGTGCCGACCCCAGTCAACGACGCGATCACGGAGGTTCTGGAGGGAATCGCCGTGGGGGCGGTGCCGTGGGACCGCTTCCGCGGCCGTCCCGACCGGTTGTCGGAAGCGGTGCAGGCCGCCCGGTGGCGTTGCGGAGCATAGGATTTCCGGCCGTCCTCGAGGAGAACCTGTCATACCTCCCCTTGGCCCGCATATAGTGTACCGTCCATTCCCGGGCTGGCCGTGTCCGGGACTTGTCCGCCTGGAGGCGGGGTGCAATCGGGCTCCCACCGCATCGGTCCGGTGGGTGGAAGAGGGGGAGACGGATGGAGGAGTTCAACATCTTTGAAGACATCGCCCGGCGCACGGGAGGCGACGTCTACATAGGCGTGGTCGGACCGGTGCGCAGCGGCAAGTCGACGCTGATCAAGAAGTTCATGGAACTCCTGGTGATCCCCAACATCACCGAGCCGTTCGAACGGGAGCGGGCCATCGACGAGATGCCCCAGAGCGCCGGGGGCCGCATGGTGATGACGACCGAGCCCAAGTTCATCCCCTCCGACGGCGTGAACGTCGAACTCAGCGGCGCTCTCCAGGTGCGCGTCCGGCTGGTCGACTCGGTCGGGTTCCCGGTCGAGGGGGCGCTCGGGTACACGGAAGAAGACGGGCCGCGCATGGTCCGCACTCCCTGGTTCGATTACGACATACCATTCGAGGAGGCGGCCGAGGTCGGCACCCGCAAGGTGATCGCCGACCACTCCACCATCGGACTGCTGGTCACGGCGGACGGGTCCTTCGGCGATATCCTCCGGGAGAACTACGAAGCGGCGGAACGCCGAGCCATCCAAGAGATCCGCGACCTCGGCAAGCCCTTCCTGGTGCTCCTCAACACGGCCCGCCCCTTCGACCCCGGCACCCGCGCCCTCGCGGCCCGCATGGAGGACGACTACGGCGTCACCGTCATGCCCGCCAACATCGCCCGCCTCGACCGGGAGGGCGTCACCGCGATCCTGGAACAGGTCCTGTACGAATTCCCGGTGCAGGAGGTGCACATCCCCCTGCCCGGTTGGGTCGGCGAACTGGACTCCGTCCACCCGGTGCGGCGGCGGTTCGAGGATGCGGTGGCGGCCGCCCGGCAGAACATCCGCCGGGTGCGCGACGTGGACGCCGCCGTGCGGCAGCTGGGCGGCCACGAGTTCGTGGAACGGGCCGCCCTGGCCCGCATGGATCTGGGAACCGGCACGGCCGAGGTGGAGCTGGAAGCCCTCGAGGAGCTCTTCTACAAGGCCCTGCAGGACATCACCGGCGTCGACATCAACGACAAGCAGACGCTGATGCGCCTGATGCGTGAGCTGGTCCACGCCAAGGCGGAGTTCGACAAGGTCGGCGCGGCGTGGCGCGACGCCGGGGAGCTGGGCTACGGCATCGTCTTCCCCGGCATGGCCGACATGAACTTCGAAGAGCCGGAGCTGGTCCGCAAGGGTAACCAGTTCGGCGTGCGGCTCCAGGCGACGGCCGCCTCCTACCACATCGTCCGCGCCGACGTGCGCGCCGAGTATACGCCGATCCTCGGCACCGAAAAGCAGTCCGAGGAACTGATGAACTATCTGATGGAGAAGTTCGAGGACGACCCGCGGAAGATTTGGGAATCCAATATCTTCGGCAAGTCGTTGAACGAACTACTCCGCGACGGCATCCGCGCCAAGATCGAGCGCATGCCAGAGAACGCCCAGAAGAAGTTCCAGGAAACCCTGCAACGCGTCGTCAACGAGGGTGGCGGCGTGATCTTCATCATCATCTGAACCGGTCTGATCGCAGGGGACAACCCGGGCTCGATTGGGGTGGAGGTGCGGTTCCGCACCCGGCCAAGCAGCACGCGCCAGGTCCGCGTGGAGTATCTGCAACCACCGGGGACCCCGATCTGCCCCGGCGGGCTGGCGATGGTCTACGAGGGCAACAACAACGGTCAAACTGAAGTACCGCTGCCCGGCCAAGTGCAGCCAACGACAGGCCGATGAACGCCCAAGGTCAGGTAACTGGCTGGTTTGCCGAGACGTTTCGATGGTTTTATCGCCAGACCCTCCCTCTCGGATTATTTCCTTGAACGCACCTTGCGCCTGTGCTATGATGACTGTTGCGGTTTTTCGCGCCGCAAAGCTTGAGGCGAATCTGTTTCGGTCGGGCTGTAGCGCAGCTTGGTAGCGCACTACCTTGGGGTGGTAGGGGTCGTGGGTTCAAATCCCGCCAGCCCGACCA
>DYIH01000120.1 GCA_020723785.1 Thermaerobacter marianensis | reverse complement strand
CGAGGCCCATCAGGGCCAGCAGGGTCGGGGCGACGTCGGCCAGGGTGCCCGGGTGGAGGCGCCAGCCCTCCACCCCCTCGGCGACCAGCAGGCAGGGAACCGGGTTGAGGGTGTGCGCCGTATGGGGCTGGCCGCGCTCGCGGTCGATCATCCGCTCGGCGTTGCCGTGGTCGGACAGGATCAGGGCGGCGCCGCCGGCGGCCAGCAGGGCGTCGACCACCTGCCCCAGGCAGGCGTCGACCGTCTCGATGGCCCGGATGGCCGCCGCCAGGTTGCCCGTGTGGCCGACCATGTCCGGGTTGGCGTAGTTGAGGACGATGAAGCGGTGGCGGCCGGTGGCCAGGGCCGCCAGGAGGCGGCGCGTCACCTCGGGCGCGCTCATCTCCGGCTGCAGGTCGTAGGTGGCCACCTTGGGCGACGGGATCAGCACCCGTTCCTCGCCGGGGAAGGCCGCCTCCTCGCCGCCGTCGAAGAAGTAGGTCACGTGGGCGTACTTCTCGGTCTCGGCGATGCGCAGCTGACCCCATCCCTGCCGGCTGACCAGCTCTCCGAGGGTATTGTGCAGGTGTTCGCGGGGAAAGGCCACCGGCACGTCCAGCGTCTCGTCATAGGCGGTCATGGTGACGAAGTGCAGCGGGAACCGCTCCCGTGGGAAGCCGGTGAACTCGTCCTGAACGAAGGCCCAGGTGAGCTGGCGCGCCCGGTCGGCCCGGTAGTTGAAAAAGATGGCCGTGTCGTCCGGCCCGATGGTCGCCAGCGGTCCCCCGTCGTTGCCGGTGATGGCCGTCGGCTGGACGAATTCGTCGGTCTCGCCGCGGGCGTAAGCCTCGGCCACGGCCGCCAGGGCGCCGGCGGCCCGGAACCCCTCCCCCCGGACCAGCAGGCGATAGGCCCGCTCGGTACGTTCCCAGCGCTTGTCGCGATCCATGGCATAATAGCGGCCGCAGACGCTGGCCACCTGTCCCACGCCCAAGCGTCCCATCTCCGCCTCGAGGCCGCGCAGGTAACCCTCGGCGCTCCGGGGCGGCGCGTCGCGCCCGTCCAGGAAGGCGTGTACGAATACGCGGGTGAGGCCGCGGCGGGCGGCCAAGCGCAGGAGGGCGTAGAGGTGCTGGATCTGGCTGTGGACCCCGCCGTCCGACACCAGTCCCATCAGGTGCAGGGACCGGCCCGCCGCGCGGGCCCGCTCCACCGCCTCGACCAGGACGGGGTTGTCGAAGAAATCCCCCCGGTCGATGCTGCGGCTGATGCGCGTCGCCGCCTGATAGACGACGCGCCCGGCCCCCAGGTTCAGGTGCCCGACGTTGGAGTTGCCCATCTGCCCTTCCATGAGGCCGACGGCTCCCCCGTCGGCCCGCAGGGTGGTGTGCGGATAACGGGCGTAGAAGCGGTCCATGTTCGGCGTCCGGGCCAGCGCGATGGCGTTGCCTTCCCGTTCGTCGCTGATGCCCCAGCCGTCGAGGACGATCAGGGCCACCGGTCCTTTGATCACTCGAGAGACTACCCCCAGGCTACGCCTTGACGGCCAGGGCGGCCTGCACGATGGCCGCGAAGGAATCGGCCTTCAGGCTGGCGCCGCCCACCAGGGCGCCGTCGATCTCCGGTTCTTCCATGAATTCGGCGATGTTGTCCGGCGTCACGCTGCCCCCGTAGAGGACGCGCAACCGCGCCGCCGCGGTCGGGGCCGTCATCAGGCCTGCTGTCTCGCGGATCAGGGCGGCCACCTCGCCGGCGTCCTTCCCCGTGGCCGAACGCCCGGTGCCGATGGCCCAGATCGGCTCGTAGGCGATGGCCAGGCCGGCCACCTGATCGGCGTCCAGCCCGTCCAGGGCCGCCGCCACCTGGCCGCGCACCAGGGACTCGGTCTGCCCGGCCTGCCGCTGCTCCCAGGACTCCCCGACGCAGACGATGGGCGCCAGCCCGGCGCCGAGGGCCGCCTGCACCTTGCGAGCCACCGTCGTGTCGGTTTCGCCGAAGTACTGGCGCCGCTCGGAATGGCCGATGATCACGTACCGGCAGCCGAGGTCGAGGAGCATCGGCGCCGAAATGGCCCCCGTGAAGGCCCCCTGTGGTTCCCAGTGGACGTCCTGGGCGCCGAGGGCCAGGCGCGAGCCGGCTAGTGCCTGGCCCGCCGCCGCCAGGGCGGTGAAAGGCGGGCAGAGGACGACGTCGGCGCCCTCGGCGCCGTCCAGCCGTTCCCGCAGGGCCGCGGCCAGGGCCACCGCCTCCCCCACCGTCTTGTGCATCTTCCAGTTGCCCGCCACCAGGGGCGTCCTCCGCTCATCCATCAACATGATGGCACCTTCCTTGACGACTTCCTATATTTCATCCCCAATGGCACAGGGTGCCGGCGCGAGCCGTTTGCCTTTGTGGGCGAACCTTCTACCGGTCGTTTAGACAGGCGATTCCGGGCAGCACCTTCCCCTCCAGGAACTCGAGGGAGGCGCCGCCGCCGGTGGACACGTGGCTGATCCGACCGGCGTAACCGGTGCGCTCCAGGGCGGCCACCGAATCGCCGCCCCCGACGACGGTGAAGGCGCCGCTCTCCGCCAGGGCCTGGGCCATGCCGTCCGTGCCCTTGGCAAAGGCCGGCCATTCGGCCACGCCCATCGGGCCGTTCCAGAAGACGGTCCGCGCGCCCTTCAGGGCGGCGGCGTACCGCTTGACGGTCAGGGGGCCGATGTCCAGGATGAGCCACTCGTCCGGCACCTGGTCAACCTCGACGACCTTGTGGTCGGCGTCAGCCAGGAAGAAGTCGGCCACCACCACGTCGATGGGCAGCAGGAGCTGCTTGCCCTGTTCGTTGGCCCGGGCGATCAGCGACTCCGCGGCTCTGATCATCTCCTCCTGGACCAGCGATTTGCCCGTCTTGTACCCGAGGGCGCGCAGGAAGGTGTTGGCCATGCCGCCGCCGATGGCCAGGACGTCGACCTTCTCCAGGAGGCGCTGCAGAACCACCAGCTTGTCGGATACCTTGGCTCCCCCGATGATGGCCACGAAGGGGTGGGCCGGCTCCAGCAGTGCGCCCAAGGCCTCGATCTCCTTCTCGATCAGGAAGCCGGCCACCGCCGGCAGATGCGCGGCGATCCCGGCGGTGGAGGCGTGGGCACGGTGGGCGGCGCCGAAGGCGTCGTTGACAAAGATATCGGCCAGCGAGGCCAACTGCCTGGAGAATTCGGGGTCATTGGCCTCCTCCCCGGCGTGGAAACGGACGTTCTCCAAGACGAGCACCCCGCCGGGCGCCAGCGCCTCCACGGCCTTTTGAGCGGCCGGGCCGACGCAGTCCTCGGCAAAGGCCACCGGCTGTCCGAGGAGGTGGGCCAGGCGGTCGGCCACCGGCTTCAGGCTGTACTTGGGGTTGGGCTGGCCCTTGGGACGCCCCAGGTGGGACGCCAGGATGACCCGCGCTCCGCGCCCGGTAAGGTGCGTGATGGTGGGGATCGCCGCCCGGATGCGGGTATCGTCGGCCACCCGGCCGAAGTCGTCGAACGGCACGTTGAAGTCCACACGGACGAAGACGCGCTTCCCCTGAACGTCCACGTCCCGCACCGCCTTCTTCTTCATCACCGCCGTAGTCAAGCCATCTCTCCTCCATTCGCATAGAAATTGTACCAGAACAGTTCCAGCGTCCGAAACCCGGGGACCGGACCGGCTTCGCGTCCGCCAAGGGCTACAGCACGCGCGCCTCGCCTCGGTAGACCAGGCCGTGGGGGACGTCCACGGTGACGGTCATGCCGTCCTCGATCCGGCTCGTGGCGCCGGCTGCCCCGACCACGACCGGCACGCCCAGCGACAGGGCGTTGACCGCGGCGCGGCTGGCCGTGCCCTCCTCCTCGGCGATCACCGCTGCCGCCCGCTTCATGTAGGGCGCCAGGTCCTTGCCGATGGCCGGGACGACGAGCACGTCGCCGTCCTGGAACTTCTCCTGGGCCTCGGCCGCCGTCCGGACCAGGCAGGCCCGCCCCTTGACCACCCGTTGCCCGAAGCCCGTCCCCCGGAGGATGATCTCCCCCACGGTGTGGATCTTCAGCAGGTTGGTGGAGCCGGGGACACCCACCGGCACGCCGGCCGTCAGTACCACCAGGTCCCCCTGTTTGACGAGCCCGGCCTCGAGGGCGTCGAGGATGGTTTCGTTGATCAGCTCGTCGGTGGTGTTCTTGTCCTTGACGAGCAGGGGAACGACCCCCCAGACCAGGCACATGCGGCGCGCCACCCGTGGGAGCGGCGTGGCCGCCAGGACCGGCACTCGGGGACGGTACTTGGCCACCATGCGGGCCGTCTGGCCGGATTGGGTGGCGGTGATTATGGCGGCGGCGCCCAGGTTCTCGGCGGCGCTACAGACGGCGTAGCTGATGGCGTCGGTGACGGTGTTGGACGGCTCGGCCACCGGCCGGGAGGCCAGCTCGCGGCGGCGCAGGGCCTCGTCGATCCGTTCGGCGATCCGGGCCATCGTCCGTACCGCCTCCACCGGGTACTGGCCGGAGGCCGTCTCCGCCGAGAGCATAACGGCGTCGGTGCCGTCGAGGATAGCGTTGGCCACGTCGCTGGCCTCGGCCCGGGTGGGCCGCGGGCTGGTGATCATCGACTCCAGCATCTGGGTGGCGGTGACCACCGGCTTGCCCGCCCGGTTGCACTTCTCGATGATCCCCTTCTGGATCAGGGGGACCTCCTCGACCGGGTACTCCACCCCCATGTCCCCGCGGGCGACCATGACGGCGTCGGCCACCGCCAGGATCTCGTCCAGGTTTTCAACGCCCTCGAGGTTCTCGATCTTGGCGATGACCTGGACGTCTCCGCCCACCTCCTCGATGAGATGCCGGACTGCCAGGACGTCGGCGGCACCGCGCACGAAGGAGACGGCCACGAAGTCGACGCCCTCGGCGACGCCGAAGCGGATGTCGTCAACGTCCTCTTCGGACAGGAGGGGCAGGGAAACCTTAACCCCGGGGAGAGTCACCTTCTTCCGGTCGCTGATCTCCCCGCCGTTGAGCACGCGGCAGTGGACATCCGGCCCGTCGATCGCCTCCACCTCGAGGGTCAGCTTGCCGTCGTCCAGCAACACCAGGCTGCCCGGGCCGACCTCCCGGGGCAGGGGTTCGTACGGAACGTTGACCTCCCGGGCGGTGCCGGCCACCCGTCGCGTCGTCAGGGTGAAGCGGTCCCCGGCCTGGAGGGTCACCCGCCCTTCGGTGAAGGTGCCGACGCGTATCTCGGGGCCCTTGGTGTCCAGCATGACGGCCACCTGCCGGCCGGCCTCGGCCATCACCCGTCGCAGGGTCCTGATGGTTTCGGTGTGGATCTCCCGGTCGCCGGGGGATAGGATGATCCGCGCCACGTCCATGCCGGCCTCGATCAGCTGCCTGATGACCTCCGGCGAGCGGCTGGCCGGGCCGATGGTACAAACGATCTTGGCTCTTCGCAAGAACTGGAACCCCTTTTCGCAAACGCAGGCTTGGGAGGAATGTTCGACACCCTCGCCCGACACCCCTCCTGAGCGCTGAGGGCTTGCGGAGCAATTCATCGAGCGC
>DYIH01000119.1 GCA_020723785.1 Thermaerobacter marianensis | reverse complement strand
CCTACAACTTCTATTTCCCCGCCCCCGGCCACCCGGCGGTGCTGGTGCACCTTCCGGGCGGCGAATTCGCGGCCTACGACCGCCGCTGCACCCACCTGCTCTGCCCCGTGCTGTGGGATACCGCCTCCGGCCATCTGCTCTGCCCCTGCCATCACGGGCATTTCGACGCGCGCACCGGGGCCGTGCTCGCCGGCCCTCCCAGGCGGCCGCTGCCCCGGGTACCCATCACCGTGCGCGACGGCGTGATCTACGCCGTGGGCGGCGAGAGCAGGGGGGTGCGCTCCGATGCGCGATAGCCGTCACCCGCACGCCGACCCCGGCCTGCGGTCGCTCCTGAGCCTCGGCCTGATCGTGCTGTTGCAGGTCGTGCTACTGCAGGTGGCCCTGAACCGCCTGGTCTGGGGCTTCTACGGCGAGGTCCTGCCCCCCGTCGTCGGGTCGCTGGCCCTGGTCGTGCTCGCCTGGTTCGTGTACCAACGCGTCCCGCCGGCGTGACAGGCGCAGGAACCGATGAGGGCCACCGGCACATGGTTGGTGTAGGGGGTTCCCCCTCACCGGACGGGATCGAGGTCCCGCTCGCCCGTCCGGGCGCGCCCACCCTCGCCGATCCACCGCCGGGTCCAGATGCGGGCGGCCCACAGCAGGAGCAGCCAGGCGATGACCGCGCTGGCCGCGTATATCCGAAACCCGCCGGCGAAGGAACCGGTACTTTCCTTGGCCAGGCCCATAAACGCGGGAATGAAGGCGCCCCCCAGGGCGCCGAACTCCCCGACCACCCCGGTGGCGATGGCCTTGGCCTGCGGCCACCGGAACGGCAGGAGCTGGAAAACGGCCCCATTGCCTGCTCCCATGCCGACGGCCATGAAGAAGAGCACGACGAGCATGAGGGGCAGGGGCGGCAGCCAGGCGGCCAGGAGCGCGGTGACCGCGATCAGGAGGTACAGGACTTTCAGGACGTTGATGCCGCCCACCCGGTCGGAGAGAAAGCCGCCGAGGACGCGCACGGCGCTGGCTGTAAGAGCCACGACGATCATGAACTGGCCGGCACGCACCTTGTCGAGGGCGTACTGGTCGCGGAAAAAGGTCGGCAGGAAGCTGGAGAAGCCGACGAACCCGCCGAAGGTCACCCAGTACAGGACGTTGAAGACCCAAAGATCGGTCTCGACGAAGATCTTGAGATAATCGGCCATCCGCCTGCGGGCCGGCCGGTCGGGCGGCTCCTTGGCCAGGAGGGCCATCGCCACCAGCACGGCCAGCACCGGTATGGCGACGAGGGCATAGACGTTCGCCCAACCGTATCGCTGGGCGAGCGGCGGGGCGAAGAGCCCGGCCAGGACGGTGCCGCTGTTGCCCGCGCCGGCGATGCCCATCGCCAGGCCCTGGTATCGGGGCGGGAACCAGCCGGAACCAAGCGGCAAGGCAACGGCGAAGCTGGCGCCGGCCACGCCGAGCATGCCGCCCATGATCAGCACCTCCGAGTACGAATCGGCAAATCTCCACCCGTACAACAGGCTCAGGACGGTCAGGACCATGCCCAGCATCGCCGCGTTCTTGCGGCCCCACACCTCGGCCAGGAAGCCGAGGGGGATACGCAACAACCCCCCGGCCAGCACCGGCACCGACACCATCAGGCCCTTCTGCGCCGCGGTCAGGCCCAGGTCGTCGCTGATGAACGGCGCCATTGCCCCGTTGACGACCCAGACCATGAAACTGACGTCGAAATACAAAAAGGCGAGCAGCAGCGTCGGCGCGTGGCCGGACCGCAAGAACGTCGACCCGGAAACCATAGCGGTATCCACCCCCCTATGGATTCTACCTATAGCTTGTCCATACCGGCGAGCGTTCAGACCAAGAGGACGGCAGACCAGCCGAGGTTTCCACCGCAACGGCCTGCAATGGACGGCGCCTTTTGTTATGCTTACACCGATGATAAATTTCTTTTTCCTCGTCAGCGCAGCGTTTTTCCTCATGATCGCCGGAGCGGGAGTATACCTGAGGGCCTCCTTCATATGGCCGTCGATACTCGGCGCCTACGATTTCGGGAACCTGGTCCACGCCCATTCTCACGTCGCTTATTTCGGGTGGAGCACGCTGGCCCTCATGGCCCTTATGTACCGGATGGCATACGGCGAGAGCGACGCCCAGGGGGCGAAGAGGGGGACGCCCGCCGCGCTCGTCGTGTGGCACCTGGTGCCCGTGGTCGTTTCCTCCGCGGGCGCCTTCGTCACCTTTGCCAGAAGCGGCTATTCCGGCGCCTCCATCTTCTTCTCCGCCCTCAACGCCGTGACGTGGTACGTCTTCATCTTCCTATCTTCCAGGGGACCCGCCCGCAGGGAAGCCGGGCGCACGCTGGAGGGGAGATACGTCCTCGCGGCCGTCGCCTATCTCTTCATCTCTTCCCTGGGAACCTGGGCGGCCAGCGCGTGGGCCGCAACCCACGTGGGAGGTGAGTTCTTCCGGGAACTGTCGATAGTCTGGTTCGTGTTCAATTTCTCTTACGGGTGGTACACCCTGGGCATCCTGGGCGTCCTGCTGCATACCCTGAAGGGTTTGACCGGGAACGCGGGCGTACATGGCTTGCACCGCGCTTTCCAAGCCCACCTGCCCCTGCTGGCCATCTTCACCTTGCCCGCCTCGCTCAACGCGCTGCCCCCCGAATACCGGGCGATGGTACCGGGCTGGTTGGGCTATCCGTCGATCGTGGCGGGGCTGATCCTCGGCGCCTCCTACCTCCTCCTGGCGCGCGCGCTGTGGGCCTCGCCGGCCCGTGAAAAACTGCCCCCGACGTCCGGGGTTCTGCTGAATGCCGCCATACTGTTCCTCGCGCTCAAGGGAGCCGCGCAGCCCTTCCGCTCCCTGCCTGTTTTCGCCGAACTCATGGGCCACCGTCCCCTGGTCGTGGCGGACCTCCACGCCACGCTGCTGGGTTTCGTCTCAACCGCGCTCACGGCGCTGATAATCCTGGGGACCCGAACCGGCAAGCATCCGGAGCCGGGTGACGGCACGGCCCGGCTTACGGCCGCGCTCGTCTGGTGCGTGGCGGGGATGGTCTTCTCCCTGTACGCCGCCGGGCTGGGCCTCCCAGGGCGCGCAGGCTACCTGCTGGCCTTTTTGTTCAGCGCGCCCCTCCCCTTGCTGCCGGCCGTACTGCTGTATCATGTCTATAGGGTGATGAGGCTGAAACCCGTCGGGTGAAGCGCTGCGCTTCTCGGTGTTTCAGTCAGTAGAGGCTATTCCACCGTTACGCTCTTGGCGAGGTTCCGCGGCTTGTCGACGTCGGTGCCGCGGGCGACGGCGGCGTAATAGGCCAGGAGCTGCAGGGGGATGACGGCCAGCACCGGCGCCAGGCAGGGGTGCACCGAAGGCAGGGTGAGCGCCTCGTCCACATGGGCGGCCACCTCCACGTCACCCTCCCGGATCAGGGCGAAGACCCGGGCGCCGCGGGCCTTGACCTCGATGATGTTGGAGAGCATCTTTTCACGCAGGGCGGGCTGGGTGGCCAGGGCGACCACCGGGACCCCTTCGTCGACGAGGGCCAGGGTGCCGTGCTTGAGTTCGCCGGCGGCGTAGGCCTCGGCGTGGATGTAGGAGATCTCCTTGAGCTTGAGCTGCCCCTCCATGGCCACGGCGTAGTCCAGGCCGCGGCCGATGAAGAAGGCGTCGTGCCAGCGGGAAACCTCCCTGGCCAGGGCCTCCATCCGCCCGGCCCGGGCCAGCATCGCCTCGGCCTTGCGCGGGAGCAGCTTGAGTTCCCTCAGGACGGCGTGGCGCTCGGCCACGTCCATGGTGCCGCGGAACTGGGCCAGGTAGAGGGCCAGCAGGGTGAGGGCGACGAGCTGGGTGACGTAGGCCTTGGTGGAGGCCACGGCGATCTCCGGCCCGGCCCAGGTGTAGATCACGTCGTCGGCCTCCCGGGCCACCGAGCTGCCGACCACGTTGGTCACGGCGACGATGCGGGCGCCACGGGCCTTGGCCTCGCGGAGGCCGGCCAGGGTGTCGGCTGTCTCCCCGGACTGGCTGATGACCAGGACCAGGGTGCGGTCGTCGACCAGCGGGTTGCGGTAGCGGAACTCGGAGGCGACGTCGGCCTCGACGGGGAGGCGCGCCCAGCGTTCGATGAGGGCCTTGCCGACCAGCCCGGCGTGGTGGGCGGTGCCGCAGGCCACCACGGCCACCTTCTCGAAACGGCGCACCTGGTCGGGCGTCAGCGCCACCTCGTCCAGGACGACGCGACCGTGTTCCCAGTCGATGCGGCCGCGCATCGTGTCCAGGATGGCCCTGGGCTGCTCGAAGATCTCCTTGAGCATGAAGTGGGGGAAGCCGCCTTTCTCGGCCTGCTCGGCGTTCCAGGTTACCTCGGTAACCTTTTTTTCGACGGGGCGGCCGGTCAGGTCGGTAACCTGGACGCCGTCGCGGGTGAGGATGGCCATCTCGCCCTCGTCGAGGACGTAGAACCGCCGGGTGTACTGGAGCACGGCGGGGATGTCGGAGGCGATGAAGTTCTCGCCCTCTCCCAGGCCGATGATCAGCGGGCTGGCCTGCTTGACGGCGATCAGCTTGTCCGGTTCGCGGGGCGACATGATCCCCAGGGCGTAAGCCCCCTTGAGGTGGGCGACGGCCTCGCGGACGGCGGCAACCAGATCGCCGCGGTAGAAGTGGCGGATGAGGTGGGGAACGACCTCGGTGTCGGTCTCCGTTTGGAACACGTGCCCCTGCTCGGCAAGCCAGCGCTTGAGCTGGGCGAAGTTCTCGATGATCCCGTTGTGGACGACGATGAATTCCTGGTTTTCGTCGGTGTGGGGGTGGGCGTTGTGGTCGGCTGGCCGGCCGTGGGTCGCCCAGCGGGTGTGGCCGATGCCGACGGGCGCCGGCGCCAGGGGCTCCTGGCGCAGGACGTCCTCCAGCCGCGACAGGCGGCCCGCCGTCTTGCGGATGTCCACCCGCCCGTCGGCGTGGGCGGCGTGGGCGCTGCGGCCGTCGGGGCAGACGGCCACGCCGGCCGAGTCGTAGCCCCGGTACTCCAGCCGCTTCAAGCTGTCGACCAGGACGTCGACGGCGTTCCGCTCACCTATATATCCCACGATGCCGCACATGGGCGCGCCTCCCCTTCCTCGATCGACCATATCCCTGCATTCAAGTTATAATCCATCGGCGGCGGTTCGCGCCACCAGACGGGATCCGCCATCGCCTCTGGACCATGGGTGGTGAGGTACTTAACCACCCATGCGCGGTGGGGGGGCCATCCCCCCAAGAAGGGGGATGTACCCAAGGCCCCATCGCAAGGCCCTCCGGGTAAACGATCGTGGCCGACGCTCATCCCGCGCAGGGCCCCCGGGTCAATTCAGTTCCCGACGCAGCACGCCGGCCAGGTCCTCGGCCAGTGTGCGGACCGCGTCGGCATCCTCGCCCTCCACCATGATGCGGATCAGCGGCTCGGTGCCCGAGGGGCGGACCAGGATGCGGCCCCGGCCAGCCAGCGCGGCCTCGGCGGCGTGAACGGCATCGCGCACTCGCTGATTTTCGGCCCA